>JAAFHM010000108.1:0-5487 GCA_013298375.1 Ignavibacteria bacterium
TTGTATGTGCGCGAGGTGCGAGGTGTGATGCCCGTTGCACTGCCTTACTCAACCTATAACCTCAACATTCGTTCAGCAACGCATTTGCGCGGTACACTCAATAATTCATCGGATACCGATACCAGTTGGACGGTTGAAATAGCTCTGTCGCTTGCGGATGTCCAGCCCGTGAATCTTGCTCCAATAGCCGATGGTGACAAATGGCGTATGAATTTTTACCGTATGGAGCGTTTCCCAACAAAAGAGTTTCTTGCATGGTCACCGACGATGCAAAATAAGTTTCATGTTCCCATGCGCTTTGGCGAGGTGATGTTTTCGACAAAGCGCGTTGGCGAATAACGACGTTGTGCTACGCTAATCCAATCTCATTTCGTTATGCTACGCTTTGCCAATCCCAAAAATGATGTTGCGTTCAAAAAAATCTTTGGCGACCGCAATAAACCAACGATATTGATGAGTTTCATCAATGCGGTGATGGATTTGCAGGGTGAGCGCCGAATTGTTGCACTAGAAATTATGAGTCCTCTGCAAGCCCCGCAGATAGAGGGCTTGAAGATGACGACGTTGGATGTTCGAGCGCAGGATGCTTCGGGTAAGACGTTTATCGTAGAAATGCAAGCCAATGCGGAGGATGCATTCGAGAAACGGTCATTGTTTTATACTTCGCAAGCGTATGTGAGTCAGTTGGAGAAGGGCAGTGGTTATGCAGATTTGCAGCCCGTGTATTTCATTGGAATATTAGATTTTAACTTGTTTGTTGGCGAAGAATATCTGACCAAACACCTCCTTTTGAATTCGCAAACCTACGAGCAATGCCTCAAGGATTTTGAGTTGTATTTCATCGAATTAAAGAAATTCACCAAAGGTCTTGATGAGTTATCCAGCACGTTGGAGAAATGGATATATTTTGTGCGTCATGCGGAAGATTTTGCCGACCCGCCGGAGACCCTTAGGCGAGAAACGGCGATAGCAGAGGCATTCGAGCAGGCAGCACGATACCGATGGACGCGAGACGAGTTGGATGCGTATCAATACTGGGAATTTGACCGATTGAAGGTGTTGTCGGTCGAGCAGGAGAATGTAGATTTGAAAGCGGCATTGGCGCAAGAGCAGTTGGCAAAAGCGGAGTTATCATTGGAGATGGCACGACAGCAAGCCCTTACCACCACAGCGATACGCGCACTGGTATGACAGCAGAAAATATCACCCTGTCGCTGAATTTGTCGCTGGAAGAAGTTGTTGCGATGCTCTCGAAACGGTAATTTTGCGTTGTTATCTCGTTCGGGATTGTGCGTCATTCTGCAAATCCAAAGAACAACTCCACTCTCAAGAAAAAACTTTGGCAACCGCAATCCATCAAGAACTTCGGTGAGTTCTATCAATCATTCAAGATCGCTCATAATTCTGTATCATTCATTTACATCATTCAACGTTGAATATGCAAATCCAACCCGATTCCCCCGAATTGCGCCGTAAAGAGCGCATCCCAACTCGTATTTTCACTAGTTCTGTGGATGCCTCTAAAGCCGTCGCACAGGAAATTGCTGATTTAATCAAGGAAAAGGCGAAAATTGGAAAAAACGCTGTGCTTGGCTTGGCTACTGGCTCTACACCGACACGGGTTTACGACGAGCTTGTGCGAATGCATAAAGAAGACGGGCTGAGTTTTCGGAATGTCGTCACGTTCAATCTGGATGAATATTTTCCGATTGAACCCGAGGCGCTCCAAAGCTACGTTCATTTTATGAATGAGCATTTGTTTAATCACATTGATATTCGTCGTGAAAATATTCACATCCCCGATGGACGGCTTGCTACCTCGCAAGTGGCGGCTTTTTGCGAACATTACGAAAAAGAGATTGAGCGGGCGGGCGGGATTGATATTCAAATTTTGGGTATTGGGCGTACGGGACATATCGGTTTTAACGAACCCGGTTCCGGTTCTGACTCCCGTACCCGCATGATTACGCTTGACCGCATGACGCGCATTGATGCCGCCAGTGACTTTTTTGCGGAGGATAATGTGCCGCGCCGCGCTATTACGATGGGCGTAGGAACGATTATGGGCGCTCGGCGTATTATTCTCATGGCGTGGGGCGAGGGGAAATCCCGCGTTATCCAAAAAACGGTCGAGGGCGACGTGAGCGACTCCGTACCGGCAACCTTCTTGCAGCGCCATTTTAACACGCTTTTCGTTGTTGACGAGGCTGCCGGAGCCGAAATGACCCGTATCAAAACCCCATGGCTGATTGGGACGTGTGATTGGACGGAGCAGCGTGTACGCGGTGCGGTCGTCTGGCTTTGCCAGCAAGTAAAGAAGCCAATTTTGAAACTTAATGATGAAGATTACAACGAACACGGTATGGGTGATTTACTCACGGCGCGTGGCACAGCGTACGACATCAATATCCACGTTTTTAATCAACTTCAGCGCACTATTTCCGGCTGGCCCGGTGGCAAACCCAATGCCGATGATTCTTCACGCCCGGAACGCGCAAAGCCTTTCCCCAAGCGTGTGGTCTTGTTCTCACCGCATCCGGACGATGATGTGATTTCTATGGGTGGGACATTTATTCGGCTTGCCGACCAAGGGCATGAAGTCCATGTCGCCTACCAAACTTCAGGCAATATTGCCGTTTTTGACGATGATGCTATTCGCTTTGCTGATTTTGTTGTGGATATGAACAAGCATCTGGGCTTTAACACGAAAGAATCCGAAAAATTTTACAAAAAAGTGCTGGATTTTCTTCATAAGAAAAAGCCCGGACAGATTGATTCTGCTGAAGTACAGGAAATCAAGGCTCTTATTCGTCAGGGCGAAGCCAAGGCGGGATGCCGTGCAAGCGGTGTTCCGGACAGTAATGCCCACTTCCTGAATATGCCATTTTACCAAACCGGTACGATTAAGAAAAATCCGATTGGTGAGGAAGATATTAAACTCGTAATGGATTTGCTCAATAAAATTAAGCCGCATCAAATCTACGCCGCAGGTGATCTGTCTGACCCTCATGGAACGCACCGTGTCTGTTTGGCAGCGATTATGGAAGCTGTCAAGCGTATTAAAGCCAGCAATGCTAAATGGATTCAGGATTGTTGGGTTTGGCTCTATCGTGGTGCATGGCAGGAATGGGGCGTTGACCAAATCGAGATGGCAGTGCCGCTCTCGCCGCAAGAGGTGATGCGCAAGCGCAAAGCCATTTTCAAGCACCAATCACAAAAAGATGCCGCTATGTTTCCCGGTTCCGACAAACGCGAGTTCTGGCAACGCGCCGAAGACCGCAATCGCGCAACGGCTGAGTTGTATGATGCACTTGGTTTGGCGGAGTACGAGGCGATTGAAGGATTTGTGCGTTGGCATTTTTAAGACTACCGATTATAGCATTCGAGTAAAGGTTATCCGCTCACGAGCATTGCAAAGGCGCACGGTTGTAACGCCCTTTTGCAGAGAAGACTCTTTATTCCCTTCGATAAGGGCTGTTTAGTTTTGCGGTGGTTTTTTACTGAAATCCACCGCAAGACTTGCCCTATTGGGTATATCACGTTCAACATCACGATTATGAAAACAATCCTTATTTCCGAAGACCACACCATGTTTGCTATGATGCTCAAAGCATGGCTTCAGCAAGAGCAGACAAGCGAGGTTTTAGGAGTAGCAACGACCGGTGCCGAAACGATACGCTTAGTTCGTGAGTTGAAGCCGACTATCTTGATTCAAGATATGATGCTTTCTGATATGAAAGGTGTTGATATTATTCGGCAGGTTCGACAAGAATTTCGGGAAATGGCAATCTTTGCCGTATCGGGTCGTGCAAATTTAGTCAAATTGGCGCTGGGGGTTGGCGCAAACGGCTGTATGCTCAAAGAAGACGACCCGGAGGTGATTCGCAATATTTTGACATGGGACACCGCAAAAGGTCTTTGGGTAAGCCCACTGATGGGAGGGCGATTATACAGAGCTTCACAGGAATTGTTACAGTATAATTTTACTGCTTCGGAGATGAATGTTTTGCAAAACATTTCTCTCACTAATAGCGAATTAGGAGCATTACTTGGGCTTTCAGAAGGCACCGTGCGTAATACTCTTACGACTATTTATCAAAAAATCCCTATTTCCTCTCGCTCCGAACTTATTCGGTATGTTCAGGATGTCCTTTTGTTTGCAATCCCGCAAAGTATGTCGTAGAAATGAGGGAACTGCTTGAAGCCAAAGCCCATCTTACAATCAGATGACTAATACACGAAAGAGTGCTGCTGTTGCATGGATTTGAGGTAGGTATGTTGTCTCTGTTTTCAGTAAAAATGACCTTCAATCCTTGTGTTTGAAGGCTTTTTTTTGTCCTGTGGGCAAAATGGAGCATCCCCCAAAAATATTCACCGTATCTTGGACAAATGGCGGGAAAACAACCTGAACAACGCTTAAAATTACTGTTCACCGCCCCAAAAAGCATTATCAAAATCCATGCGAGAAAGCGTCATCAAACATACCGCAGCAGTCGAGATTTCTGGCAATATAAGCGGAATGCAGCGTAAAATCTGGAATGTTCTTCTTGGCTATGCGTACAGCGATATTTTATTCCGTGAAGAACACAGTATTTCTCTGCGTTTGCTGGCAATTATGCTGGAATATCCGCGCAGCAGCTATGAGCGTTTGAAGGAGGATTTGCAAGCACTTGTCGAAACAGTGGTGGAATGGAATGTGTTGCAAACCGATGCTTCAAACGGCGCAGAATGGAACGTTTGCACGATGTTCTCCGGCGTAACGATTGCGCACGGAAGCGTCTCGTACAGCTATCATCCGCGCCTTCGGAAACTTTTGCACAATCCGAAACATTACGCAACCATCAATCTCACACACCAACTCAGGATGAAAAGCAAGTACGCACTTGTGCTGTACGAACTCTGCGAAGCGTATTCCCGCGACGGTACTACGCCACTTATCTCAGTGGAACTGTATCGCGCAATGATGGGCGTAGGAAGCATGGAATGGCGCGATGTGCAGAAGCGACTTATCAAAGAACCAATCGAGCAACTGCACCATTCTACGCCGTTTCGTTTGGCACTGCAAACCGTTAAAGAAGGCGCGAAAATCACGCATATTCGCTTTGCTATCCAAAAACGCCAGCGTGTTGGGTTCGATTCACAATAAACGACTATTTACCGCAAAATCTCACGTTACAATCTCTCGGAAACCTCTATGTATCTCAATTCCATGATGCCCGACCTTCGTTCACTCGCCACGCTTATCGGGAAATTACTCACCGACGACAGCTTTTCCAAAGAGCAGAAAATGAGCGATGAAGCGCAGTACGAGGCGCGTCAAAAGCTGTTGGAAGCAATTTTGCCGTCCGTCAAGGTCGCGTTTGAATTTTCGACCGACGATTTAGGAACGCCCTTCAAGGTAACTCCCATCATGCGGCGTATTGCTGAAATGCTAGATCCTATCTTGTCTGGCGAGCATTTTTTGAATATCCGCTTGGCGCTGGAGGA
>JAAFHM010000108.1:5497-11969 GCA_013298375.1 Ignavibacteria bacterium
AAACATCATCGAACATTCCTACAACGAAGAACGCGGCAAAATTGTCTTTCGCTTTACTATCACGTCGGAAGATATTGCGATTGAAGTGGAAGATTTCGGCGAGCGCGGCAAGGATTATTCGTTGAATGGCGTTGGCGATTACAAATCACTGAAAGAACTCCGCGACAAAAATCAAGGTAGAATGCGGGGTTTGGGCGTGTTTCTTGTCCGAAAAATTATGGATGAAGTTCGCTATGAAGTTGTTCCGGGAGAATTTAATAGAATTTCCATGAGAAAACGTTTGGTCTGATTTCTCAGCGATACAAGGCTTTATCAGTAATTCAAGGAAATGTATTCACCAATAAAATTCAACAACCAATGAACGAAACAGCAAACTACTCATTACTTTCCGCAACGCCTGATTGTGCAGTTATTTCGCTCGAAGGCTACGTTAATTTCGATACTGCGGAAGAGATTTATGCATTTATTCAGGCTCAATTGGAAGCGCATTCAGCGAAAAATCTGGTCTTGGAAGTCTCGGCTGTGGAATACGTTTCAAGTGCCGGAATAGGAGTGTTTATGGCACTTCAAGAGCAGTTACACGCAAGCAATGGTCGCGTTGCGATGGTTAATGCGCCGGAATCGCTTTTGCACATTTTGAAATTAGTCGGAGCGATGGAATATTTCACACTGAGCGAATCGGTAGAAGATGCTGAAAGGAAATTAGCTCTGTAAAAAGCTGATAGAACCTTTGTTCCAAGATGTTTTACCTTCAATTTTTCTTGATTTCCCCTTACAGCCGCACGGGTACTAGCTATCCTGCGGCTTTCTTTTGAGAAAATATAAAAATCCATAATTTTGCATTTACTTTTTTGCCATCATCATCACCGTCTTTTCAGCATAAACACTATGTCCGAGCCACTTTTTGGTTTAAACAATGCTCAGGAACTTCTACTGCAAACGCCTGATTTTACGCTGCTCAAAAAACACCGGAACAGCGATACATCTGAACGCTTATTCAAAGTACATCGCACTCCAGAAGCCGCATCATTACTTGCGCGGGAGTTCGCTCTTTTGCGTGATGCAGCTTTGACGTGTGCGCCCGAAGTGCTGGCTATTGAAGAGTATCAGGGCGAATTGGCATTAGTGATGGCAATTCCTCAAACGCTTGAAAACGGCTTCCGAACACTACGCAATGTCATCAAGAAGGACACAACAAACCCCACAAAATTTCGCAAACAACCTCCCTTCAATACCGCACAGAATCTTGCGTTGATGACTGCTCTTGCTTCTTCTCTGGAAAAAGTTCACGCAAAAAATATTGTTCACTGTGCCATTACGCCAGAGCATATTCTTTGCTCGCTTCATGCTCTGGAAGGCTCATCAAATATTGATGTTTCGCATATTGCTCTCCTTCATTTTCTCTACGCAAAGCGCGTGGAAAACGATGCAGATAGCATAAAATCTACGCTTCCTCTGCCTCCCGATGTCCGCTATATTGCACCAGAGCAGACAGGGCGGGTCAATCGTGCTATTGATTATCGAACGGATTTGTACGCTTTGGGGTGTATTTTTTATGAATTGCTGACGGGAAAAGCACCATTTGAAGCGGGGTCTGAATACCCTGATACCTTAGCAATCCTTCATGCGCACGTAGCCATAGAGCCGATTCCACCGCACTCGCTGAGTGATCCCGCTCCCGAAAAATTATCGCGTTTGGTGATGAAACTTTTGAAGAAAAACCCTGATGAACGCTATCAAAGCGCGGAGGGTTTGCGACGTGAATTGGCGGAATGTACGGAGCTTTGGCGCACACAGGCTTCACTGAAGGGTTTTGTGGTCGGCGGAAAAGACCGCAGCGATACATTCACGATTTCGCAAAACATCATCGGGCGCGAAAAAGAACAAGCACGTTTGCGTGAAGTATTTGAACAGGCAGCAAGCGGAAAGCCTCATCTGTGCTTGCTTGGCGGCTATGCAGGTGCGGGAAAAACTGCTCTTGTGCGAGAATTGCAAAAGCAAATTTCCCGTAGTTCACCATCTCACAACAAGCCTATTTTTCTTGAAGGTAAGTTCGACCAAGTGAAGCAGAACATCCCGTACAGTGCGCTCTTGCAGTGCATGGAGGGTTTTTCGGACAAGATTGTGAGCGAAAGCAAAAGCGCGGTGGAAGCGTGGAAAGGGCGTATTCTGGAGGCTGTTGGCAATAACGGGCGTGTGCTGACGGCTGCATTCCCAGCGTTGGAGCGGGTTCTGGGTGAGCAGCCTCCCGTGCAGGAGTTAGGCACACAAGAATCGCAAAATCGCTTCCGCCTTGTCGTAGAGCGCTTTGTACGGGTTTTAGCTCGTGCAGAGCATCCGCTTGTTTTGTTTTTGGATGATATGCAATGGGCGGATTCGGGGACGCTTTCGTTGCTTTTGCATAGTTTGAAATCGTTGGAAGGTGCATCGTTGCTGGTGATTTGTGCCTATCGCAGTAATGAAGTTGATGAAGGGCATCCATTCTTGCAGACCGCTTCACGGCTTGAGTTGGAGGGAGTTGCTATCACACGCACCGAAATTGGCGCGTTGTCCGAAGATGAAGTGCGTGAGATAATTGCGGAAACATTGGCGTTGAAGCCGCATGAAGTCAAGGAATTATCGAAAACTGTGTTTGAAAAAACGGAAGGCAATCCGCTTTTTGTGGTGCAGCTTCTTCAATCGCTCCACCGCGCCGGAGCGATATGGTTCGACCGACCATCCTTTACGTGGAAATGGCGTAACGAAGCGGTTCTGAGCGCAAGTGTCGCGGACAATGTTGTCGAACTCCTCTCCCAGCGTTTGGCGGAACTTCCCCACGACACCCAACGCATCTTGCAACGTGCCGCTTGCGTGGGCAATCGCTTTGAAGCAGAAATGGTGAGTATTATTGCGGAAACCTCATCATTGCTTGTGTTGGAGGCGTTGCATCGTGCGCAGCAAGCGGGATTGATTCAGCAAATTGACATTGGAAAAAATAGTGAAATCGCTACGACAACCACCCTTTTTGCATTTGTTCACGACCGCGTTCAACAGGCTGCATACAGCATGATACCTGAAACCGAGAGAAATCTTGTGCATTTGAACATTGCGCGACTCTGGCAAACTCAAGTACAGCACGATGAACGTGCAGAGCGACTTTTTGATGTTGTCGGTCATTACAACAAGGCTTTGAGCCTTGTGCGCGACGACAGTGAGCGCGAAAGTGTTGCGCTGTTGAATCTTGCCGCAGCCCGCAAAGCCAAGCAGAATACGGTCTTTGGGGCTGCCGCAGAATACATCAAGATTTTTGGCGAACTCACACACGACGGTTTTTGGAAAACGCACTACGCAATGATGCGCGAGGCAAGTATTATCGGGGCTGAGGTTGGGTACGCTGTCAGCGACGATACGCTTTTGAAGCATCACAGCGACCAACTTTTACAGTATGGGCGTACGCTCATTGACCGTGTTCAGGGCGAAAAAGTGAAGATTGAGGCATTTGCGGCACAAGGGCGTTACAACGAGGCTGTTACGGTGGGCAGGCATATTTTAGCGAAGTTTGGTGTGCATCTTCCGCAGAACTCTTCAAAATTTAGTGCCGGCGTTTATTTGTTGCGATTGCGCAACGTTATCGGGCGTTTGAAAAGCCCTTCACTCCGTGGGCAGGAAAAAACGGTGTCCGATGAGCAAGGAGAAGTAATGAATATTCTCCGACGCTTTACGGTTGCTGCTATTACCGGTTCGCAAAATCTTCTTCCCGCAATTTTGTATGTTGCTTGTAAAATCAGCTTGGAAAATGGCTTTGTGGCGACTTCGGGGTATTTTTTCTTTATTGCCGGTATTCTCATGCGTTCGCTGTTTTCAGAAAATACTCTTGCGGATTATTGCTTACAAGCGGGTTTGTTTTTTCAGTAACGCAATGGCGAAAATGATCCTGATGTCTTGCGCGGGCAGGTTTCGTATGCTGCCACGACGGGGTATTGGTATGCCGCACCTGCGGAAAATATGCGCCAAATCATGGATTGGGAGCGAGGTTTATACAGTTTTGGCGTTGTCGAAGAAGCCCAGTACTGTTCGCTACACTATGCGGCAGAAGGATTGCAAAGTAGTATGTATTTGGCAGAATTGGCTGCTGCGATTCGAGAGAAGGTGACATTCCTTCACAAAAAGCCTATCGAAATTAGTATCTATGCCGGAGAACTCTGGTATCAAGTAATGATGCGTCTGCAAGAATCCGAGCCGCTTTGGAGCGAGTTTAGTACACTGGACGGCGAGTATTTTTTGGAAAAAGACCGCTTCCAATCCTGCATTGAAAAAAATAATACGCTGATTTTGGGCTATTCCTATTGCCATAAAGTTCATTTGGCGGTGCTGGCGCATCAGTATTCAAAAGCTATTGATTTTTACAGAGAGTTTGACAAATACAAAGACACAGCTGCCGTTTCGAGTTTGTATCATTGGCAACATCTGTACTTGGGGCTTGCGTACAGTTCGCTCGTGAAGCAAGGCGAGAAGCGGTATTGGCGGCAATTCAAGCGCGTCGTGAAAACGCTGAAACGCTGGGCGGGTTGGTCGAAAATGTTCCATCATCGTTATCAATGTTTGCAAGCGGAATTTCTCGCCCACAAAGCCCTCGCAAACCGCACAAATACGAGAAGCGTGAATACTGACGAAGCAGAGTTTTGGTTTCAAAAGGCAATCGCTTCGGCGCATAGCTACGGCTTTTTGGGAGATAAGGCGTTGATTTCAGAACGAGCAGGAATGTGGATGCACGAATTGGGAAACACCGAAAAAGCCCGTGAATACTTGCGTTCAGCCTATGAACTCTACGGCAACTGGGGCGCATTCGCCCTGCAAGCAATGATGCGAAAAGAGTATGCGGAGTATGTTCAGGATTTTCCGCAGACAAGCCTACAATCCGCATCAATACGAGAAATACAAGCCTTTTCGCAAGCCTCTTCCGCACAAACATTCGACGTGCTGGCAGTGATGAAATCTTCGCAAGCAATCGCCGGAGAGATAGATTTGAAGCGGCTTTTGGAGAAAATGCTGCGCGTTACGGCGGAAAGTTCGGGTGCGCAGCGTGTGGTTTTGCTTTTGCAAGAAACAAGCAAGAATGCTCAGGAACTCAGAGTAGAAGCGGAGTTCAGAGTTTCGGGCGAACTTGTTTTATTGAGCAATACGCCGCTTTCCGCGCATGAAACGTTGCCGAAAAGTATCATTGAACAAACAGCCAAAGAGCGTGAAGCTGTGATTTTACGCCATGCTGCGGCGGAGGGCGATTTTACCAATAATTCCTATTTGAGCGCGAACCGCATAAAATCGGTCTTGTCGCTGCCTGTTCTGAATCAAGGAAAACTCGTCGGTGTGCTGTATGCGGAAAATAACTTGATGGAAGGTGCGTTCACGAGCGACCGTGTGCAGATTCTAACGATGCTGAGTAGCCAAATGGCTATCTCGATTGAAAACGCGCTTTTGGTGGAATCAATCACGAAAATGGAGCGACTCAAAAAAGAAATGGAAATGGCTGCGGAGGTGCAATTACAGATGCTTCCGAAGGAATTTCCCCAGATTCCGAACTACGAAATAGCGGCGTTCCTCAGCATGGCAAAAGAAGCTGGTGGAGATTTTTACGATGTGCTGCCACTCGGCAATGCCCGATATTTACTGGTGATTGGGGATGTTTCGGGAAAAGGAATGCCTGCTGCATTGTTTATGAGCGCGATGGTGAATACCGTCCGAACACAGGTAAAATACTTGACGATGGCAGAATCAAACGAGATTTCACCCAAGCGTATTTTGGAAATTGCCAACGCAATGGCGCGTCAAAGCATGACGCGGAGAAACTTTGTAACGATGACGGCGGCAGTGCTAGACGCAGAGCGGCATACACTCACTTTTAGCACCGCAGGACACGACCCCGCTTTGAAGTGGAATCCCGTAGAACGAGCATTGGAGCAGCTTCGGACGGAGGGAATTGCGTGTAATTTCGGAACGGAAGAAGTATTTGCCGCAAAAACGAGCGAGGAAAGCGTAGCAATAGAGCGGGGTACAACGATTTTTTGGAACACCGACGGCATCACCGAAGCGAAGAATGAACACGCGGAGCAGTTTCAGAATCGGTACTGGTCAGCAATTATGGACACCGAGCCTGAAACAAGCCCGCAAGCGGCGTTGGAGGCGATTGTCGAGAAAGTACGCTCTTTTCAAGGCACGAAAGCGCAGTATGATGATATGACGTTGCTTGCAATCAAGAGGGTGGGGTGAGAATTAAGGTGAGGTGGTTTTCTTCGGTGGCAACGATGATAAACGCACAACATCATAGCCCCTATTTTTGAGTTCGGGATGCGGTTCAAGTCCGATAATGGTGATATTTCCTTGTTCGGGCGCGTAAACCCAAAAAATTCGCCCAGCAGCAGGAGCATTAGATATTATACAAATTAGCTGTTTTGGCAAAAGCGTGGTATTTTTGTGAACGATGAAACACAAATCC
>JAAFHM010000168.1 GCA_013298375.1 Ignavibacteria bacterium
GGCTCGGAAATTTTCCGCAACAGCCAAACCCAGCAAACGCTCGCATTTATCAACGATGTGTTTACCTTTGAGATGCGCGAGGTGCTGGTGTTGATATGCGAATTGGGTTGGGAACGCGATACTCAACGCCAGCTTTTATGCGAACTTCTGGAAATGGACGATTTGCTTGTAAAAGCTCCCAATGCCAGTAGCGATAGCGTCTTTACCTCCGGTGTACGCACCTTGCAAGCGGGCTTGGCACTATTCTACATCTATCAGCAAGATTACGAGCTTGCTTCAATGGTTGTGGACGATATTGCGGAGGACATCCAAGGCATAGACCCGATGAAAGCCGCAGGAATGGTGGACGTTATCTGCAAGCGCATCGAAAGTGCCGAACCAACATTCTGGGAGGACACCGACAGAGGCAATAATAATATTTACTACACTCCTCACAAAGCGCAAATTTCGGAATTGCAATTTATGCTTCTGGAGAAAATAGAGATTTGATGCGACTCCCAACAAGTAATCTCTTCAAAACAAGCACCATCGCGCCCTTGCCGATGGTGCTTGTGTGTTTATGCGTGTATTGCTGCCTTTTTGCGCTCTATGCCGCATTGCCGCCAATGCGGAATCCTCATTCAATTCGGTATTTTTTACTTCTTGTTTCTGCACACAGTATTTGTGGGGTAGTTTTGTTCTCTGTACTGCGTGAGTACCAGCAGTATAGCGGTTTTCTAATGATAGCGGTTTTTCTGTGTTCTCGCATTGCTGTTTTTCCGATGCAACCTTGGCTTTCCGATGATGCGTGGCGCTATCTTTGGGACGGAAAACTTCTCGCAAACAGCATCAATCCTTACACCTTTCCGCCAAACACCTCCGAACTCGCCGTTTTTCGAGCTGCTACAAGCGAACTCTACGCGCAGCTTGATTATCGCCATCTGACGACTATCTATCCGCCGCTTGCGCAATATATTTTTGCGTTAGCTGCAAGTATTGGCGCGATATTCACGCCTTCACTTTGGGGCGCATATTGGTCGTGGAAAGCATTATTGCTTGCTTCCGAAGGAATTGGGCTATGGTGTGTTTGGCAAACGCTTGTTACCCAGAAGCAGCCTACAATCTGGCTTTGGGCATATTTTTGTTTGCCTTTGACTGCGTTGGAAGGTGTCGGGCAGACGCACGTGGACGGTTTGCTGCTTGCGCCATTGGGTGTATTGGTCGTTATTTTGGCAAAAGCAACTATCGCCGAACATAGGCGAGAAGCGCTTTTGCTGGCATTGCTCACAGGCACACTGGTTGCCGTACTCGGCGCAATCAAGATTTTACCGCTTGCTCTGGCGCTCTCGCTTTTGCGGTTCAGACGTACACCGCAAGAGCGCTTGATGATTGTCGGAGTGCTTGCCGTGGTAAGTTGTGGGCTGTGGTTGCCACTTTTTTCGCAATGGCGTATTGCCGAGTCATTTTTGCACACAGCTTCCGCAACAACGCAAGCCTTCCAGTTTAATGGCGGTTTGTACTATGCCTTGTGCTATGCGTGTGTGATGCTTGGTATAGAGCATTTTTGGCTTTATACGCCGATGATTTTTTCGATTGTGAGAATTGTTATTGTCTTAGTTGTAAGTGTTTGGACAAAAACCAGCAATGATAATATTTTCAGGGCGCTTTTAGCAACTCTTTGCGCCGTACTGCTGGTGAGCGCCAAGGTTCACACGTGGTATTTCCTTCCGTTGCTGCTGCTCAATAGTCTTGTTGGCTGGAAATGGCTCTATGTCTTGGCTCTAGGCAGTATAGCAAGTTATAGCTATTATGCGGTGCCTCCGGCACAAGAGCGGTATGGCTTGGAAATGGCAGTATGGGCGGCGGCGGCATTGGTGGGAGTGGTGGAATGGTATTGGACACACAAGTGCGGCAGCGTTCAGTGTGTAAATGACCAGAGAGGATAACCTGAAAAGTAAAAAATCTAGGACTTTCACAATATCTCTTTTGCTTTTTGGTTCGTGTCAGAAATACATTCCGAATGTTACGTTCCAAAATAGCTCATTCTTGTTGTCCGAACGATAAATTGAGTACACCGCGTTTGCACCGATAAAGAGCTTCATTGGTTTGTAGCTCAACTGGATATTTTGAAAAAGTCCCGCAACATTTAAGGTGTTGATGATATTGACATAGAGCATTCTCGTTTCTAGGTTTAGCTCCCAATCTTGTACGGTGTGAGTATGAAGATATGAAAGCAAAAACGTGTATCCATTGAGACGCTTCGGATAACTGTCTTGGCTCCTCAAGTCTGCAAAACCCCACGTCCCCAAATTGAGCGTGTTGATTTCATCTGGTCTGTAGATAAAATGTACGCCCGGTCTGACAAAGCCGCCGCCAGAGGCTTCAAGGTTTGCAATTTCTACCTTTGTTTTTATGGAAAATCTCTTCAAACTATCGAGTGCAAACCGATAAGAGGGCGTTACAATAGTTTGAATCGATTTACCAAAATTCTTTAACGAAAATCCATGATAAACATCCAAGCCAAAGCCGTCTTTGATGAGCGAAACTTGAGTAATGCTCGCAGGTTCGTTCACACCAAAAAGCCCAGTAATATCAATGAATGTACTCTGAATTTCTGTTGTGAATTTGTATTGTTGCGCAAAGGTTTGTTGTACGCTGAAAATCATCAGCATTGCAATAAACCCTTGATAAATTTTTATGTGGGTTTTCATAGACCTTTGCTCTGGAAACCACCCGTCTTCAGCGGGTGGAGGAAAGTTAAGCGTTGCGCTCAAAGCGAAATAGGTGCGGTTTTGCGGAGTCTTCGCAGCAAAGGCGCAGCTTTTCGCTTTCTTTCGGTTGTAGATTCGTAGATTGTTTGTTATGTTGCGATATGAAGCTCACCGCTCAAATACGGCTTGATTCCACGCCCGAACAGCGTGACGCGCTCCGGGAAACACTCCGAAGAGCCAATGCCGCGTGTGATGTCATTTCTGCCGAAGCCTTTGAACACAAGATTTTTGCACCCTACAAACTCCACGAGCGCGTCTATCGACGCATTCGTGAAGAGTTTCGCCTTTCCTCTCAAGTTGTTGTGCGCTGTTTGGGCAAAGTTGCCGATGCCTACAAACTGGACAAAGACACGCAGCGAACCTTTGCGCCTTTGGGTGCGATTGCCTACGATGCCCGTATTCTTTCGTGGAATTTCTTCGAGCATACCGTTTCGATTTGGACGATTGCCGGGCGGTTGACCATTCCCTTTACCTGCTGCGGCGAACACCACACCGACCTGCTCTGCGCTCAAAAAGGCGAGTGCGACCTTGTTGTTCGCAACGGTACGTTTTACCTCTATGCCACGTGCGATGTTCCCGATGCGCCAATGATGAACACCAAAGAGGCTTTGGGCGTAGATTTGGGCATTGTGAATATTGCGACCGATTCTGACGGCGAAATTTTTAGCGGTACGGAAATTGAGCAAACCCGCACGTGGTACGCCAAGCGCCGCGCCACGTTGCAAAGCGTTGGCACAAAGTCCGCTAAACGCCGCCTGAAAAAACTCTCCGGCAAACAACGCCGATTTCAAAAAAACACCAATCACCGAATAGCAAAAACGCTGGTTGCGAAAGCCAAAGGCACAAAGCGAGCGATTGCCCTTGAAGAACTCACGGGCATCCGCAAGCGGGTTACGGTTCGGAAATCGCAACGAGGACGGCACAGTAACTGGGCTTTCGGACACTTGCGGCAATGTATTGAGTACAAAGCGCAGTGTTCGGGAGTCAGGGTAATCCTGCTTGACCCGCGCAATTCCAGCCGCACCTGTAGCGCGTGTGGACATTGCGAAAAGGCAAATCGCCGAAGTCAAGCCGAATTTGTGTGTGTCTCTTGTCAGCATACCAGTCTTGCGGATGTGAATGCCGCGATAAATTTGAAAATGTGGGCTGCCGTCAAACAGCCTATGGTCTCGAAAACGCATATACGCCACTATGCAGGTTCAGGGACAAACCACCCGACTTTAGCGGGTGGTGTTTGACTTAATACGCCCTTTTGTATTGCCAAGGTATGTTTACGGGTACTCCTAATTCAATCCCGGCATTGATTGCAAAATAGGGATTGCGTAGATGCTCCCGCGCAATAACTACCAAATCTGCATTTCCATTTTTGATAACGTCATCGGCTGTGTGCGCTTTGGTGATCAGCCCGACAGCCCCCGTGAATATTCCCGTTTGTGCTTTAATTGCTTCTGACAATGGTACCTGATAGCCTTCTGACAATTTACTTTTGTCCACCCACGAAAAGCCCCCTGCTGAAGCGGTGATAACATCGACACCTTTTTCTTTCAGAAAGCGAGCAAATTGAATGCTCTCTTCAAGAGTCCAAGCACTTTCGCTTTCAACATAATCAACGGCAGAAATTCTCACAAAAAGGGGCATTTCATTCGGAATGACCTGCCGCACGGCTTCTACAATTTCAAGCCCTAATCGGGTTCGATTTTCAAAACTTCCTCCGTAGATGTCGCTTCGTTGATTAATGAGTTTTGACAAAAACTGATGCACCAAGTAGCCATGCGCAAAGTGTAGTTCAATACTATCAAAACCTGCTTTTACAGCCCGCAAGGCGGCATTTCTAAATTCATTGATGATACCGGAAATCTCTTCTATACTGACTTCTCGTGGAATACTCATTCCGGGAAATGGTGCTATTGGGCTTGAGCTTACCGTCTGCCAGCCGTTTTTATGCTCATCCAAATATTCAAAACCATCATTTGGATGAGAGCGACTTGCTTTACTTCCGAAATGTCCCAGTTGAATTGCTACCGCAGTACCTTGTTCATGAACGAAAGCATTGATTTGTTGCCATTTCTCAATGTGTTCATCTTTCCACATTCCAATATCATGCGTGGTGCTTCTTGCTGATGGATGTACCGAAGCGCATTCGGTAATAATAAGCCCCGCGCCGCCGACTGCGCGGCTTCCAAGATGTACCAAGTGCCAATCGCTGGCAAAGCCATCTACTGAGCTGTATTGCTGCATCGGAGAAAGAACAATTCTGTTTTTGAGCGTTAGGTTTCGTATCGCTAAAGGGGAAAACAAATGTGCTGTCTGCATGGTGTTTCCTGAGTTTATTTGGTGTTCCATTTGAGAAAACCTCGTGTATTGGTAATGAGAAAAATGAGATTTCCTAAGACGATTGCGTAACTATGCAATAGCAGAGAACCGAGCAGAATCCATGTTATATTGGCAAGCATAAAGAGCGTAAATCCCCATTTGACCTTATTTCCCAATAAAATCATCGCAATAACGCTGAGGAGCATTGCAAGCCAATCTAACCCGTAATATTTCAATAAATCAGTCATAATATTTTGATTTGAATGAGCAAAAGGTGTTGCTTGCTCTTTGTTTGGAAATTATTTGATTTCTTCGCTTGCTGTTGGAAAAGGAATTTCGCTCAAATCCAGCAAATTGAATTACAACGTATTCGCCGTGATGCCGCCATCAACAATGATATTCTGTGCCGTCATATACGACGATGCTTTCATGGCAAGAAAAGCAATCACTGAAGCCATTTCCGACGGTTGTGCGATTCTTTTGAGTGGTGTTCGTTCAATGATTTTCGACAATTTTTCCGGGTTGTGCAGCAAGCCTTCAGTCAAAGGCGTTTCAGTAAACCAAGGCGAAACGGCATTGACGCGAATGCCGTCGCCAGCCCATTCTACGGCAAGATTTTTCGTCATCTGAATCAATCCGGCTTTTGAAATACCATACGGAGAGCCTGTTTGTACATCTTGAACACCAGCTATGGAGGCTACATTGATAATGGATGGGTAATCCGAGAGCCGTAATAAGGGGTAGGCTTTTACGCTAAAATTAAAAGGTGCCGTAACATTAGTGTTTATCACGGTTTGATATTCTTCGCTTGAATACTCAACAGCCTTTTTTCTGATATTCGTTCCGGCATTATTGACCAAAATATCCAATTTGCCCCAAGCACCCTTGATAAATGTGATAACGGCATCGGTGTCATCTGCATTGGTAACATCGGCAACAATGCCAGTAATGGTGCGTGGATGCGAGGTGCTGTATTTTTGGGTGAGTTCGTTTTCAAATTCTTGAACAGCTTTTTTATCTCTTGCGGTGAAAACAACGTCTGCACCCAATTCAAGAAATAATTCCACTGTGGCTCTTCCAATGCCCTTCGTGCCGCCAGTAATCAGGGCTTTTGTGTTCGTTAGTGTAAACATTGTTGATACAAGATAAATGGTTGTAAAAGATGCAAAAGTATCGGAAACAAGGGGGAGAAAGCCGATGGGCAATGACCGCATCGGCTTGACCTTGATGTTGTTTATTTCAGCACATCAGCAAGAGGAGCGCTCACAACCTTGAAGGGAGCAACGGGCGGCGTATTCAATTTTCCATCTCTATCATCAATAATGTGATTGAGTTGGCTATTGACGGTATAAAGTTTTCCGTTGCGAATGGCTGAGGCAGTTGGGCGGTCATAAATGCTTTGGAAGGCATCACGTATCGTCAGTTTTGCAACAGAATAATCGTTATTGAACGAAGCCGTCATAATTGCACCTGCCGCCGAAAACACATTGACCATAAATAATTGACCATCATGGAAGAACATTCCGTCCGAGCCTGCAAATGCTTTCACACCCGCGTCGCCTTGTAACGCAATTTTTGAAACCTCTTTTGTCGCCAAATCTATTCGCACTAATGTGCCGTCTCCCGCATCAAATCTATCCATCACCGAAGCAATCAGATATTTATTGTCAGGCGTAATCGTCAGTCCGTTTAAGCCAAACGGTTGGTCGGGGGAAGGGTTTTTCAGGAAGTCGCTGGTTACAAAAACTTCTGCGTTGTTCGATTCAAACCTTGTCGTATAAAGATTGGGACCGAAGGTGTTGGACACGTACACATCGCCTTTTGGACCCAGCGTAACCTCATTAAAGAAAGCACCTTCAATAAACTTTTCAGGAATAGTTTTCAGAAGTTTTCCTGTTGTGTAATCAAACACTTTGAAGTTGCTGCCGGGTTTGCCGCTTTCTGTTTTGAAGTTGAAGTTTGCCACCCAGAGCCGATTATTCTTGGTGTCCAATGCCATTCCAACTGCTATGACCACGCCATTTTCACCGGACTTGCTGAAAAAAGAAACAGCGTTATTCTTGTCAATTCGTTGAATGGAGCCATCACCAAAGCCACCGACTAACAAGTCGCTATTGGGTAATGTGATAATGCCTTCCGGAAATACAGATGTTCCTTGTAAAGCGATGGATTCCGTTTTTTGTTGATTGTTTGATTGGCTGTAAACCGCGTTTACACTCAAGAGGGACAACAATAAACCTGCGAGAATATGAAGAGTTTTCATGATGTTTTTTGATTGGGTTGGTGAAATTTGTAATGATGATGTAGGAAAAGTTTTAAGCAATCGCTTCCGCAACGGGGAAGTCAATGTCAAAGCCCGTAAGGTTGTGCAAATAATTGCTGATGATTTTATCGCCGACAACAATTATCACATCAATCATATTTGCCTCATCATACCCTTCAGCGAAAAATGCGTCTTTGGTTTCTTGGCTTGCTCTTCCGCGATTGGTAACCACAGAAGCAGTGAATTTCGCCAGTGCGTCCAGCTTTTTGTCGAAACTTGCCGAACCTTTGCGAATTTCCAGTATTTGCTCATCGGTAAATCCGTTCATTTTACCCAATGCCGTATGAGCAGACTGGCAATAGCGGCAACCGTTGATTTGGCTTGTTACCAGATTGATAACCTCGCGCTCTTTTGATTTGAGCGTGCTTTTACGGTTTTGTAGTGCCATGTAATCTGGTAATGCCGTTTCGTTTTTAGCAAAATAGGCATAGAGATTTGGGACGAAGCCTAAACCTTTTTGGAGGTTATCAAAAAGATTTTGGTTAGGAGCAGAAACATCTGCTTTGGTAGGGATAGTGAAGCGTTCCATTGTAGTAGAAGGAAAAATTGAAAAACAATAATTGGTTATTGATAACACTACAAAACTACATCATACACGATGTGAGAACGCTACCAATACATCCTGATTATTTACCAATTTTTCCCGAAACGCTATTTTTGTAGGAAATTCTAAAGTCTCGTGGTGTTTTTCCGACCGCTTGTTTGAAAAAGCGGCTAAAATGGGCACTTTCTTCAAAGCCGAGTTCAAAGGAGATTTCGCTGATGGTCTTATCGGTGTAGGTGAGCAATCGTCGCCCTTCAAGGGCTATACGGTTGTTAATGATGGCAAGAGGAGTGGGCTGCTGATTCTGAGCAAAGAGGTTGGCAAGAGTTTTTGGCGATTTATTGAGCAATGCGGCATAATCTTGAACTTGATGCAAACGGCGATAGTTATTTTCAACCAAAAGGGAGTATTGCCGAATGAGGTCTAATGCGGGTTGTGTGGTTTCTTCGTGAAGATGCTGGTTCATTGCCAAGCGTGTAAGTTTGATGATGAGGCGCTTCAGCAGTACCCGCAGCATTTCGCCTTGTATCATATCTTTTTGCTTGCATTCCTCCTGAAATACACGCAGCAACAGACCAAAACTCTCCTGTTCATCAGCATCTAACGCAATCATCATCGAGCCACGCGACCCATAAAACAAGAATCCGACACAGGAAACTTCCTTGTCGTGATCCACAATGCAGTAAAATTCACGATTGTATTGCCAAAGGATAATATCATTGGGGTTTTCAAAGGAGAAAGATTGGCTTACCATCAGCGTTAGAGCGTGTTCTGAAGGCAGCACGAGCGGAACTTCATCAATAGTGATAGTTTGGTCAGCACCGCGATTCCACGCTATTGCAAGAAGTGATTCTTTACGTTCTTGGAAAAACTGACGTTTGAGGGCTGATTCCTGAACGCTTAGGCGAAAGATAGCACCATTGCCATCGGTAAATTCATACTTCATATTCGTTTGAGAAAAGTAAAGCGGGCATTGGTAATTGAGATCTGTAAATTTACCAATATTTCCCGTAACTTTCGTTCACTTAAACCCCTTCGGCAACATTTCTCCGAATTCTACTGAGCGACCAGTGCCTTACATCAAGAAAAGAAACGACAAAATCAAGCGGGATAATACTCAAAACAAATCCCTGTAAAGCAATTTAGTATAATATCTTGCTTCAAGTTGTCAACTCGAAAATACCATTATGGAGATTATTTTGTCAAAGAACCTCACACGCCAAAAATTGCTTTTCCTTGATTTTGCGAAAGCCCGAAAAAATCATCAAACTGCACCCAATAAAGAAAACCTCTTCAGGCATAGCGGTAATTGTTGTAATTTTGGACATTGTGTGTTCACATTGTTTATTCATTGTTCACTTTAATTCGATAGCAATATTATGAAAAGTTCTATCCGTATCGCATCAGGTCAGGGTTTCTGGGGAGACCTTCTTTCCGCGCCACTTGCTCAGGTACGCCCGGGCAATATTGATTATTTGATGATGGATTATCTCGCTGAAGTAACGATGTCCATTATGCAGAAGCAAAAACTCAAAAATCCGGCGCTCGGCTATGCAAAAGATTTAGTCGAAACCTGCGAAGAAATCTTGCCGCATTTGGTAAAAAACAACATCAAACTTATTACCAATGG
>JAAFHM010000401.1 GCA_013298375.1 Ignavibacteria bacterium
TTCCGGTGCAACTGGGCATACGGCATCTTTTGGGGGGCGGGAAGTTGGGGCTGCATGGTACGATTCAATACGCCTTGAATAAACAGCACACAATCGGCTTTGAGGGCGGCACAGAGGCAGCACGGTTACTGGTTCGCAATGCCCGAAATAGTGAGGTGGGCGGTCTGGGTGGTGCAGATGAATCGGTCTTTTCCGGTACGGCGTATTATCGGCATACCTTCACAGGGCTTGCGTTATTGCCAAACAAGGCTCTTGTCCCGTTTGTGCAAGGTGGTATCGGCGTTGTGGGCAGATGCGGTGCTGTTCAGGGGATGGGCGGATTGCGCTTTGATGTCGCGCCGGAACTTTCTTTCGTGCTGGCAGCAGAAGTCAAAATGCCCGTATTCTACGCAGAGCAGTATTTTCAAAGCAAGACAGGAATTTCTATCGGGATGCAATACCACATTTCAGACAAATAAAATTTCCCCAATTTTCTTTCATTCATAACACTGCCCATGAGTATTCATGCGGCAAGGAGGCTTTTTTATGTTTTCCCAAACAAGCAGATATTTCCTTCTTTTGTATCTTGTACTATGCGCAAGCATTTATGCACCTTTGAAGGCGCAAGAATCAAGCACTGACACTATTCCGAAGACGACTTCCCGTCCGTTCTGGATTTGGCAGATTTTATCAAATTTTCAACCCGGTGGAACGGAAGATGCTTTTAATGCACGTCTTTCTCAGGAATTGGCCGGGCAAGGCTCTATTCCTCGCTTTGGTTCAAGCAGATTCATTATTTCGCCCCTGTATCTCTCATGGAATCACAATCGGTGGATAGTTATGGCTGGGTATAGCGGGACGCTGGGAATGTCTGGTTTGGGTGGTATGACAACTGGTTTTGATGAAATACTTTTTGGCTTTGGGTATTCATTAGTTGATTCTCGGCGCTTTCGTCTTTATCCTTTTCTTGGTTTGCGTGGTGATGCACAACGCATTACCGTTGCCCAACCAACAACATTAAACAATGCCCTCAAGACATTTAACCCAAATTCTCTAACATTTCAACGCACTTCAGCCATCCTCGAATTATCTGTTGGAGCAGATTACAGCTTCCCTCTTGAATATGGTGATCTATATGTGATGGCAAGAATTGGGTACAACTTAGAATCTGGTCAAAGCTGGTCTCTGGGCAGTCAGTCTCTCGTGGATGCTGACCCCAACTGGTTTTCCCGTCGCGGTGTTTTCTTTCAACTTGGCATCGGCTTAGGCACAGAGCGACGTTGAGGTACAACATACGGTAGGCACGGTACAAAGCGCCCTTTCTCGACCATTCGGGAAAGGGCGGTGTTGTATTTGAGAACTGAACGTGAATTCAAGACTCAAAAAAGTAAAGCCGTTTGAAAAGTCATTTCAAACGGCTTATTACCTTGTAATCTTGTCAACAACGAGAAGTGCCGAGAGATTATTTCAATCCGTGCTTCGTGGTAAATTGCGTAGCATTTGCACGAAACTCTTCGCGGAGGGTTTTCGAGGTTGTTTCGTTTGCTTCAATTTTTTTCGCTATCTCTGCGCTCTCTTGAGCTAACTTTGCGGCTGCTTCTTGTAGTTCTGCGGGTGCTGCTTCTGCTCCACCGGCATTATTCACTTCTATCTGTGCTTTGATTGCTTTGACCAAAACATCCAACAACTGTTTTTGGCTGCCGACATTCGCAATCTCTGCATCAAACCATTTTTCGCAAGAGCTTTTGAGATTGAGGTCTTCAAATTTCGGCATCGGCATTGCTGCCACTGATGCTTTGCCTGCTTTCAAGGCTGCTTCGAGTTTTGAAACTTCATCCATAGCCGCAGTATAATTTTCTAAACTGGGGTTTTGCATAAGCGGCTCTATTTTTTTCGAGATTTGCGCGTCGGTACTGTCAGCCTTATCCAGTAATGCAACAAGGTCGTTATTATACTTCAACTTCTCGTCTTTAGACGGACCGCAGGAAGTAATACCGATAGCTGCACATACAACGAAAGCAGCAACGATCATTTTAGGAAAACGTACGTTCATAGAATTACTAAAGAAAAATGGTTGGAAGGAAGAATTCGCTGCAAATATAAAAAATCACAACAGCCAAGCCAAAACAATACAGCAAATTTTCCTCTATTTCGAGAGTGATTCCAGAGTTTTGCGCCAAGACAAACCAGCATCAAAAAACCGCCCCAGCCACATCGGGATTCAGGCTCAGGAGGTTGTGTAACTTCAGTTCATAATTTTTCCACGAATACGGTTTTGTTCTCTGAAGTTCGTATATTTCGCCTTCCGACAAAAAGTGCATATTTCCTCGACCTCGACCACCAACGCTTCAGGATTGTTTCATGGCGCATCGGCACAGCAACCGCTTCATATCGGCATTTGGGCATCGTTGTTCTCTCATGTTTTGCTTCTTTGTCATAGCGACTTCGGGGCTGCCGCTTCTGAGCCAGCCGCGTATCGTTGACTCGCTCAAAGCGCTTATTCCTTCGCTTCCGCCCGATACGTCGCGGGTGATAGCGCTCAACCGCCTTGCGTTTGAACTGCGTGGTGTCAGCCCTTTGGAGCGTGAACGCTATGGTGAGCAGGCACTTGTTTTGGCACGTACTCTGGACTACCCCAAAGGTGTCGCTCAGGCACTCACGAATCTCGGCGGGGCGCTCTGGGAGCAGGGGCATTATGCACAAGCGCTTGGTTATCAAGAGCGTGCTGTGGCGCTTCATTCGGCATTGCAGGACAAACCCAATTTGGCATTAGCGCTCAACAGCTTGGGGCTTATTTATAGCGACCAAGGCAATTACAGCCTTGCATTAGAGCATTTTTTACACGCACTCAAACTCCGCGAAGAAATTAAGGACAAGCGTGGGCAGCAAATCACCATCAGCAATATTGGCACAGTCTATCAACAACAAGGCGATATAACGGCAGCGCAAGAGTATTACTTCAAAGCGCTGAAAATTGCCGAAGAAATCAACGACAAGCGCGGCACAAGCATTGCGCTGGCAAATATCGGCGGGGCGTATTTCCAACAAGGCGCTTACGACAATGCGCTTGATTACGACACTCGTGCGCTGCGTGTTTCCGAGTCTGTTGGGTCGAATAGCAGTACGAGTTATGTTTTGAATAAAATTGGTCTGGTGTTGGCAAAAATGGGAAAAGTTCGTGAGGCGCTTACCTATCAAGAGCGGGCATACAAAACGGCGCTGAGTGCAGGAAACTCCAAAGTGCTTGCCCATGCGCTGCACGGCATGGCATCGGCATATCAATCGCTGGGGCGCAATAGTGAGGCACTCGTCTATGCACAGCAAGCCTTGGACACGGCAAAAAACATTGGTTTAGCGGCGATTATCAAAGACGCATCGGAGCTTCTTGCCAGTGTCCATGCCGCACAGGGCAGATACAAAGAGGCATTCGAGGCATACCAACAATTCAAGCAAATGAGCGATTCGGCACAAAATCTGGAAAGCCGCAAACGCATTGCGAATCTGGAAACGAACTACAAACTTCGACAGCAAGAAATCGAAAACGAGCGTCTTCAAGCACAATTCACCGCCCAACGCGCCGAAACGCAGCAACAACGAGTCTTGACTTTTGCGGTCTTGGCGGGCTTGATATTGGTCGTTGTGCTGGCAATCGTTCTTGCACAAGCAAACAACAACAAAAAGCGCGATAACACCGAACTCCACCGTCAACAAAGCCTTCTGGAAGAACAGGCACAAGAAATTGAAATCACGAACACGCAACTTCAAGAACAAAACATTGCTTTGCAGGAATTAAATCGGGAGAAGAATGAGTTTTTGGGTATCGCGGCGCACGATCTGAAAAATCCCTTGGCAAGCATCGTTCTGACGGCACAATTACTCCACCGCAAAGATGCACAAATCACCAGTGAAGCCCGTTTGAGCCGCCTTGTCAATATTGAACAGGTTGCCGCTCGAATGCAGGAAATCATCGCCAATTTGCTAGACGTTAATGCGATTGAATCCGGCGGGATTACGCTCACTTTGAGCAAGCAAACGCTGTCCGATGTAGCAAAAAGCGTTACCGAAGAATACCGCGACGTTGCAGCAAAAAAGCGTATTGCGCTACATTTTAACGATGCCGAAGCCTCCGATGCTTGTATTCAAGCCGACGGCGGGCGGTTGCGCGAAGTATTGGAAAATCTTGTCTCCAATGCTGTGAAGTATTCATTTTTCGATGCGAATGTGTATGTTACCATCGAAGCACGTATTGATGCGGTGCGCTGCACAGTCACCGACGAAGGACCCGGTATTAGCAATGACGACAAGCGCAAACTCTTTGGCAAATTTGCGCGACTTTCCGCCCAGCCAACGGCAGGTGAACACTCGACAGGGCTTGGGTTGTCTATTGTCAAAAAATTAGTTGAAATGATGCACGGCACTATTTGGTGCGAAAGCGAGTTAGGAAAAGGTGCAGCTTTTACGGTGGAATTTCCTCGTGAGCGTGGTTAAGCGTATGCAGACCTCAGAAGCCGCCAGACGGGGAGACCATTCCCTGTTGGATGGGTCGCCGACGAGAAAAAAAAGCACGTCCTACGGGCGGCTTCTTCGCCCATCGGGATTCATACAAACGCCTTTGCCCCCGTTTCGCTCAAAGAAAACGGAGTCTCGCTTAAATCTCCTCCCGTTTCGCTCAAAAAAACGGGGTCTCGCTCAAACCTTCTTTTTCTTTCTTGCCGGAAGATCGGAAGAGCA
>JAAFHM010000427.1 GCA_013298375.1 Ignavibacteria bacterium
GGGGTGTTTTTTGCCCTCCGAAGCCGCACCATTGCTGCATTTCGTCGTGAACGGTGGAAACGCCTTGGTATGCCCATTTTGTTTGGTATGATATTTATTATTCCGCCGCAAGTGTGGGTTGAGCGTGCGATGAAAGGGCAGACCACACTTGATTACGTGCAATGGTGGCTACATGAGGCGTTCACGCAAGGCACATACAGCGAGGGCAGCACGGCGGGCAATATCTCTTGGCATCATCTCTGGTTTATCGTGTATATTTTAGTGTATTCGCTAGTGTTTGTGAACCTTCTGGCAAAACTTCGCTCTCCTGAAATGCAATCAACAATCAACCGCCTAGCAGAATGGTTCTCCAAGCCGCTTCGGTTCTTGCTTCCTGCGTTGGTGTTTGGTGCTATTGAGTTTTTGAAACCAATTTTCCCCGTTACGCACAATCTCACGTGGGACTGGTACAATCACGCTCTTTCGATACTCATGTTCGCATCGGGCTTTGTCATTGCTTCCAACGAAGAATTGCGTGAAATGCTGGAACGTCAGCGTTGGTGGGCGTTTGCAGTGGGTGTTGTTAGTGTAACGATTCTGTACGTGGTGTTTTGGATTCCTGATGTGGAGTTCACTGATACGCAACTTATTCCATATCGCTTTTTGAAGGCACTGAATTACTGGGCGTGGATATGCGCATTGCTTGGCTGGGCGCGTCATAGCTTGCGTTTCACTAATTCTTTTTTGCGGTATGCTAATGAGGCAGTTTTGCCAGTGTATATTTTGCATCAAAGTATTACGCTGGTGATTGGGTATTACATTTTACCGCTTACAATGGGGCTTTGGACGAAGTTTACGATGGCAACCTTTGGCACGTATTTGATTGCGATTGCGTTGTATGAAGTGATTCGGCGCGTGGCGTTTTTGCGTCCGTTGTTTGGTTTGAAGCCGCTTGGAAAGACTTTCGTAAAAGACGTTGCAATGTCCCAGAATGTGAGCAGTGCTGGCTCATAAGCCGATGAGATGTTTGCGGCGTAACTTTTTAATGAGTGTGGCGTAAATGCTGGTACGGCAATCAATCGCCAACGCATTTATTAACCAAAACTGTTTTTTTAATGGAAACAAATACTGTACTTCCACAAACAGGTGAGCCAGATCACCAAACCTCGCGTTTTAACCCGCTCAATTTTGTACTCAACCTTTTCAAGCGAGATTATGAGCGGTATGAAGGTGTTCGACCCATCAATATTTACTGTATGAGAATCCTTTTCGCCTTGATGTTTGTGTTCCTTTCCTACGATTCGTGGATGTATATTTCCAACCATTCTGGTACTTGGCGGGTTTCCGATGCTGTAGCGTGGTCTGTATGGGGTGGCTTCGGGATGATATCGTGGATTGGAGTATTACGCCCACTCAAAATGTTGCCGATTATTTTGCTTGAGATTGTCTATAAAACCATTTGGCTTATGGTTGTAGCCTATCCTTTGTGGAAAACAAATACCCTTGCTGGTTCACCTGCTGAAGGCTTGGCAACCGTTTTTATATTCGTTGCAATTCCAGTGGTTATTATGCCTTGGGGATATTTTTTTAGGACGTATATTTTGGGCAAAAAGACTGCATAAACAGAGCATTGTACCCCCTAATGAGTACCAACCCGACCGCCATTCTTTACCCGCATCGCCCACGATTGGCTCTCCGTCTTGGTTTGCCGCCAATCGTGGGTGTACTAATTTACACCGTTATTCGCATTATTGCCGATAGTAATAACAACGGCTTTATAGACTGGACGCGCCCTGTGTGGCTTTTTGCCTTAGAGTGCGGTTGGACGGTGATAGTTATTTTTGCTGTGCATGAAACGGTGATGTGGCTTCGTGTGCGGCTTTACGCGCGAGCATTCGCAGGCTCTTCGGGGCAACAGCCTGTTTTGTATAACACGTATTTGCTGCGCGAAATTCGTATGATATTTCTCGTCGTGATTGTGCTGGGAAACGCACTGGGACTGCCGTTCACGGCATTGACGGATGACGGTTTGTCGTTTTTCGATGGTTTTGTGAATAATCTTGTGGCAATCATGGCAACAACCGCATATTTGCTTGTGACTCGCGGGCGAGACTACGTGCGGCTTCTGAACCAAGCAGAACTGGATGTGGAACGCTACAAAACCGAATCCAGCACCGCCCGCTTGCAAGCACTTCGCAGCCAACTGAATCCGCATTTTCTCTTTAATTCCCTGAACACCCTGTCATCACTCGTTCACCGCGACGCGGATGCGGCGGACGATTTTATTCAGCAGCTTGCAAAGGTTTATCGGTACGTGCTGGAACATAGTGAACATGACCTTGTGCCGCTTCGCACAGAACTTCAATTTGTCGCCTCGTATATTTTTTTGCTCAAAATGCGATTCAAAGAGGGGCTGTGTGTGGAAATAAGTATTGATGAGGCTTCGGGGGATTTGCGATTGCCGCCAATGACCCTGCAAGTGCTGATTGAAAACGCGGTAAAGCACAATATTGTTTCGCCGAAACACCCACTTACGATTGAGATTACAAGCTGCTCAGAAGGCTTTTTGCACGTAAGGAATAATCTTCAAGAACGGTCGGAAAAAGATTCGTCATCATCTGGGGTGGGCTTGGCAAATATCACGACCAGGTACGAACATTTAGCACAGAAGTCCCTTGAAATCAAGCGTACAGAAGATTCGTTCACTGTTATTCTCCCGCTATTACCATGAACATTCTTATTATCGAAGACGAGCAGGAAGCCGCCGAGCGGTTGCGAATGTTTTTAAAGCGGCATGAAGCAGAAAAACACGTAACCATGCGGGTTATAGATGTACTGGACTCCGTTAACGATGCCGTAGCATATTTTCGCTCAAACCCCGCACCAGACCTCGTTTTGCTGGATATTCATCTTTCTGATGGGCTGAGTTTTGAGATTTTTAGCCATGTTGAAGTTACTGCGCCGATAATTTTTACCACCGCATACGATGAATACGCCCTTCATGCCTTCAAGGTCAATAGTATAGCATATCTGCTGAAACCGTGTAGTTATGCGGACTTTGCGGCGGCTTTAGACAAGTTGGCACGGCAAAAAGCATTTTTTGGAAGCGGTGAAAGCAATAACAACGAGTGGCAACGCGCCTTACACGAATCATTGCAGGAAACCAGCGCGTCGGTGCGGGCAATGCAAAAACGCTACAAGTCCCGTTTTATGCTGCACGTAGGCGAAAAAATTATTATTCTTCCAACGGAGAATATTGCGTATTGCGAAGCAGAAGGAAAGGTGGTAACGCTCGTAACAGTAGGTGGGAAGCGGCATATCGCCGAACAATCGTTAGACGAATTGGAAACCGTTCTCGACCCACGCCATTTTTTTCGGATTTCGCGGAAATATATCGTTCAAGCAAGTGCAATCGTAGAAGCCGAGCCGTATTTCAATGGGCGACTAGCGCTCAAGCTACTGCCCGCAGCAACAGGAGAGGTGCTGGTCAGCCGTGAGCGTGTGCGAGATTGTAAGGCATGGCTGGAAGGGGCATAGTAGAGCGTGATTGAACTGCGGGATACGAAGTCTTGAGAAGCGTGGTCGTAAAAATATTTGGTCTGGGATTCCTGTGAACATCAAGTTTTGTCGGTGTTGCGGGGGAGGTTTTTAGCGAAGAAGGTGGTGAGGACTGAAAGAATGGAGCGTATGGTTTATGATGTTTTGTAGTATTGTGCATAACGGACAAGGCTTGGCGAAGGTGGGGCAACCCAGCACAAAAGCCCAAAATTTAGTATATTGCCCCAATTCATATTCAAAAGTTCAATTTAGCACCTCAGCCCCACTTGCGCCAAGCCCATGTTAGCGGTTCGTTGTTTTTCTTTCCAAGTTATTTTCTATAAAGTTTTTATGCTCTTAAATATTTTAATTTGTATTTCTAAAACTGATTGATTAAAGCCGTGAGCAGTTTTTGGTAATAAATAATATTTCTTTTTAGGTGCTTTTAGTTTATCGAAATACATTTTTGATTTTTCTTTTGTCGTTAAAATGTCCTCACTTCCCTGAATTAAATATACAGGAACTTTAAAATCTAAATTATCTTTCATTAAGTTAATGGTTGCACTCATTGATGATACACCTAATTTACTGTCACCTGTGTAATTCACAAATGAATAGTCATCGCCATCGCTTCTGTTTTGATTATCTTTTTCATTGTTATAGTTAGCCGAAAGTTCAAACCAAGATTTAGGAGCAGGAGTTGAATTTTCTTTTTCATATTTTTTTAGAACTCTGAATCAATAGTCTGGACATTTAGCCCGATATTTTTTTGGTCTTATGTCTGAACAATCGCGTAATTGCTGATATTCTGAAACTCAGGATGATTTTTTATCATCTCTGCCGAAAGTCCATAGATCGATAAT
>JAAFHM010000658.1 GCA_013298375.1 Ignavibacteria bacterium
ACCTGCCTTTTGGCGTGTCGGCAGCATCCGTGCGGGTGCGGCACTCAAATTTGCTCCCGAAAAGCCCGAACTTGCGCCGCTTACTCCTGAAATTGTACCACCAGCACAAGTGCCGCCCGCCAAAACTCCCGACACGCCTGTTCTTGCGCAATCAAGTAGCACATCCACCAGAGCGGAGATTGAGCCGCTTCGTGTCAAGATTGCTTCTATTGAAGGCGTGGAGACGAATGGGAAGCGTGTACTCGCGCCAACGGTGAAGATTGAAGAATTTCTCGCCTCGTCATCGCGGTTTTTGCTGCCGTACATCTTTTTCGATGAACATTCTTCCGCGCTCATCGGGCGTTACAAACGCCTGACAGCAGAGGAGCAGGCAGTCTTTACCCCGAGAGGCTTGATTGCATTGAGCTTTGCCAAAGACCACGAATTGGATGCGTACTATCATTTGCTGAATATTGTGGGCTATCGGATGCAGAAAAATCCTTCGGCGCAACTCACACTCATTGGTACGACGGACGTTGCGGGTGAGCGCACCGATAAATCCTTGGCACTTCAACGCGCAGAAACGGTGAAAGCATATTTGCAAACCGCCTGGAATATCGCCGCAAGCCGCATGACAACGAAGTCCGGCGGCGCAAAAGGGCTGACTGAAACGATTGACGCAGAGGAAAACCGCGCTGTGGAAATTCAATCCAACGACCCCGAAATTTTTGCCGAACTCCGCTACGAGTACATTTTGCGCACCGTGCAGCCGCCTGTTCTCGCTATTCAACCCGAAGTGCAAGCGCTGCGCCCTGTGCTGTCGTGGAATGCAATCGTTCGCCAAGAAACAAGTATTTATGCGGCATTCAAGGGAACAGGTATTCCTTCCTCAACAGCCACGCTGGATTGGGATGGAGCAAAAGGCGATGGCGATGGGAATGCGGAAACCGAAAATAGTAGTCTCACCGCGCTTGCGCGTGGCACACCAACGAAATTACGCCTTGCTGAAAATCCTCTTGAAATCACGTTTATAGCCAATGATGCTCTCCAAAGCAGCAGCGCAAGCGCACGAGTAAATGTGGAAGTGCTAACGGTTGAGAAAAAACGGGCGTTGAATTTACCGGACGTGCGGATTGGCTCGTATTGGATGTTCTGTTTCAATTTGTCTTCGACGATGATTGCGCTTGATAGCCGCGTGCGGCGCATTGTGGGGGATATTCGCCGTCAGATAGTGCCGCATTCGTTCCTCAGCATAACGGGCTACACCGACACACGCGGGAATGCGGAACTCAACCAAAAACTTTCTACCGAGCGAGCAGCGACCGTCGCGCAGCTTATTGGCGCAGAATCTATGGAGGTAGCCGGAAAGGGCGTTTCCGTGTTGCACAACAACGCACTTCCCGAAGGACGCTTTTACAACCGCTATGTGCGGGTAGATATGCGCTTGCCGATGGTGAATAAGCGAAGTGAAGAGTAAAAAGGATATTTCGCTTATGAACCTTTACCGCATTACCCAGATTGATTATATTGCGCCACAGACGCTCCGTTTTGAATTTGACGACGGCGAAGTGGCAACGCACGATTTCCATGACGAAATCAATCATTTTCCTGAAAGCCCCATTATTACTGCTTTAGCAGATGCTGAAATGTTTAGAATTGCAGTGATTGTGCGCTCCCCAGCAGGGCAGTAGAATGGGCAAACGGCTACGACCTCTGCGCCGACCAATGCAGACGATGGATAGCGAAAATGCCAGAATCTATCGAATTCGCAGAGGAAACGCTCGCGGCATAATAACGAACCCGCTACTATTTTCCTTGACTAATGAAAACATTCCAACTATGCAATCCTACACCGTTATCCAAACCCCGCAGGCAGGCGTTCTAACGCTTGTTGTACCACGCGAACTTGATGGTAAGCGCCTTCTTGTTACCATCACCGAGAATACATCGGAACACGAGCCGCCGACGAATCCGAATGCACAGCTTTTGAGTATTTTGCTTTCGGCTCCCACGTTGAGCGAAGAAGATACGCAAGGATTTACCGAAGCCCGCACCCACCTTAACCAATGGAGAAGCGTGTGATTCTGTTGGACACAAGCGTTTTGATCGAGGCTCTACGCAATAAGAACAAACAAGCAACCATGCTCTATACGCTGGCATCTCGTGGCGATGTGCTAGCGGTTTCGAGCATAACGGTCTATGAATTTCGCAATGGTATGACCTCGGTAAATCAGGCACTTTGCGAACAAGTCCTGAATAGCATGAAGGCTGTACCATTCGATGATACTGCTGCACACATCGCTTCATCAATTTATCGCACACTCAAATCTGAGCATAACCTGATTGATATTGCCGATATTCTCATTGCAGCTACGGCAATGGCTCACAATGCCCCTATTGCAACGCTCAATACGCGCCATTTTCAGCGCATCGCAGGACTCACTTTCGTTGCATTGTAGGGTGCTTGGTTCTGTGCAACAAAAACAAACAATTATCACCTCTTCCCCTGATAATTATGTGTTCATTTCATCTCTCTTCACGCCTTGTTAGGTGTACTGTCTGTGCCATACTTTCCATTGTATGGCTGTGGTGCTGCATTCCGATAAGCAGCTATGCACAAACGCAACCTGATATGGTCTGGGAACAGACGAATGGACCGGAAGGTGGAGAAATTTTCTGTTTTGCTGTATCAGGGGCGAGTATTTTT
>JAAFHM010000181.1 GCA_013298375.1 Ignavibacteria bacterium
CAATCCCAGTGCGGCTCTTGTCATTGATGGAAAACTCATTGCGTGGGCAGAAGAAGAACGTTTTAATCGCATTAAAACCTCGCCCAATGATTTTCCGTTCAAAGCAGCCCGATTTTGCTTGGAAAAAGCAGGACTTCACCTCGACCAGATTGACCAAATCGCCTACGGTTGGGATTGTACCCGATATAGCCTGCAAGCGCCGGTCTTTTACGAAGAGCAGCATAATAAATATCCCGATACGCACTCTTACAATAAACTTCAGCAAGCATATCGTCTGAATCTGTACCATCCCGACCGCATTGAGCAAACGCTCCAACTTGGCTTGCGCTCGCTCTCGCCGACAAACACGGTTCCTCCGGTGCGCTATTATTCACATCACTTGTCGCACGTGGCTTCGGCGTTTTTTGCATCGGGTTTTGAGGAAGCAAATATCCTCAGCATTGACGGCTCTGGCGAGGAAATATGCACCATGCTGGCAAAAGGCACGAAAGAAGGGATTGAGGTCATTGACACCTACAAACTTCCCCACACGCTTGGCGGTTTATATGCGACCTTCACTGAGTTTCTTGGTTTTAAGCCCTACATGGACGAGGGTAAGGTCACGGGACTGGCTTCTTACGGCAAATACGACCAAGGTTTGCAAGATAAACTCGACAAGATGCTTTCCTTCGACCCCGAAACGGGGCATTACGCCATCAATCCGTATTTGCGTTTTATCGGTGCGCACAAGTACGGACGACGCTTTACTGATGAATTTGTCGAACTTTTTGGCAAGCCTCGCAGTAGCAATCAATCTGCTTTGGAAGGCAATTATCCCGATATTGCTTTTGCCGTGCAGTGGCGATTGGAACAAGTTGTGATGGGCTTGGCAAAGCGTTTGCATCATCGCACGGGCTTGACAAACCTTTGTCTGGCGGGCGGTGTGGCGATGAACTGCGCGATGAATGGCAAAATTGCCCAAATGGACATCGTACAAAATTTCTTCGTGCAACCAGCCGCCACAGACAACGGCGTTTCGCTGGGAGCCGCACTGCTGGCTGCATCGGAGGCGGGCGACGACCCACGTTTTGCCATGAAACACGCCTATTGGGGACCAAGTTACACCAATGACCAAATCGAAACGGTATTGAAAAATGCCAAAACACCTTACCGAAAAAGTGACAATATTGCCGCCGAAACCGCACAAATGCTTGCAGATGGAAAAATCATCGGTTGGATGCAATCCGCAATGGAAGTTGGCGCACGGTCACTTGGAGCGCGTTCTATCTTGGCGAGTCCGATATTTCCTGATATGAAGGACAAATTGAACCTCGAAGTAAAGCACCGTGAAACATGGCGACCATTTTGCCCGTCTATCAAAGCGGAAAGCTACGAGCGCTTTATTCCAAGCGGCAAAGATTCGCCGTTTATGGTTGTGGCGCTGCCCTTTGCGGAATCAGAGCGCGGAAACGTCCCTTCCTGCGTCCACGTTGACGGCACGGCACGAACGCAGCGCGTTACCAAAGACCAAAACGCACTTTTTTGGACGCTCTTGGACGAGTTTGAAAAGCGCACTGGGTATGGTATTCTCATCAACACGTCGTTCAATGTTCAAGGTGAACCAACCGTCTGTACGCCTCAAGATGCCCTTCGATGCTTCTTTTCGACAGGACTGGATGCGTTGGTGATTGGCGATTTTATTTTGACAAAAGCGTAGAAAACAACAGCACGGAACTTTTTGTGGAAAACTGGCGTTATGAAAATATTGCCGCCAAATTTCCCCACGTATTTTCTCCAATCAAGCCTCATTGCATGAAACATTCGAGACTCCAGTAACGACGATAATTACCCAGCCGACAGCGACGATGACGAATCTTGCTATTGAAGTGTGAGATTTTGTTCCGAAAGTGTACGCGGCTGATTCACAATTTTTTTGGAGCCTCTGCAATGAATACCCAATCCTCGCCATCGTTCGGACGTACCGGACAGCCATCGCCGTCAAATCACGCTTCGGTCGTGAATAACGACGCTATGAATACGCACAATCAACGCGGCTCGACAATTTCCCACTCCAAACCACATAGACTCCGCGTCTCCGGCTCTGACCGCGTAGTGCGCTGTGTTGCACGATGGGGCAGTGGTGGGTTTTCTGGCGGCGCAGCAAAGATTTTCCATGTGGTGTTCATCACGGCGCAACCACTAGCTTCTCTTCTTGAATTTTCCTAAAGGATTTTGTTATGCCTCGCCCCTCAAAACTTAGCCCTGAAGCTATTCAGGAAGCGTTATTGCGCCTTCCCGCTTGGTCGCTTTCCGGCAACACCATTGAACGCGAGTTCAAAGCAGCAAATTTTGTTTCCGCTCTTGGTTTTATGAGCGCTGTGGGCGTGTTGGCGGAAACCGCCGACCATCATCCCGATATGCTGCTCCACGGCTGGAACAAAGTGAAAATCATGCTCTCAACACATGACCAAGGCGGGCTGACGGTCTTGGATTTCAGCCTTGCCGCAAAAATTGATGAAATCGCATTTTCTCAAGCATAACGAGCATCACTGCTTTGAGCAAAACTCTCAAGCAACGTAGAGTTTCCTCTTCTCACATTTTTTTATTTGAGATTTTATGAGACCATTCCAGCTATCAACGCTCATTCTTATCATTTGCCTCATGCTTGCACCTCTGTCCGCGCAGGCGCAGAGCAAGGTGCTGATAACGATGGATTTGACGCAAACAGACCATTTGAAGGCATACGGCGTGGCGTATTGGACGCTGGCAAAGGGGCAAACGGTGGATTGGCTGTTGAACTATCGCGGTGGCGCGTTTATGACGGATTACAGCGAGTCCATTGCCGCAGAATGCCGTATTCGCGGCGTTTCCTTCGAGCAGATTGATGGAGCAAGCGCGGCACAAATTTATGCGGAAGTGCAGAATGAAGGCAACAACATGGATGTCGTGCGGCTTGAAAAGCAGCCGCGAGTGGCGGTCTATGTTCCGCCCGGTTTTAAGCCTTGGGATGATGCAGTGACGTTGGTGATGGAATATGCTGAAATTCCCTATACCAAACTCTGGGATGAAGAAGTTGTGAATGATTCTCTTCAAAATTATGACTGGCTGCACGTCCACCACGAAGATTTCACGGGGCAATATGGTAAATTCTTTGCAAGTTTTTCGACTGTTCCTTGGTACATCCAGCAAGTAGCACTTCTGGAAAGCACGGCGAAAAAGCTGGGCTTTCGCAAGGTTTCGGAATTGAAAAAGGCTGTCGTCGAGAAAATTCGCTCGTGGATAGGTGGCGGCGGCTTTATGTTTGCGATGTGCGGCGCGACTGATACGTTTGACATCGCTCAAGCCGCAAAGAATGTGGATATTTGCGATGTTATGTTCGACGGTGACCCGCCAGAGGCTGGCGCAAATCAAAAACTGGATTTTTCGCGGACATTCGCTTTTGAGAATTTCTCGTTAGTAATGAATCCTTACGAGTACGAATATTCCAACATTGACTGTGATGCAAACTACCGTTCTAACGACGCTCTCAGCGATTATTTTACCCTTTTCGACTTCTCTGCAAAATATGATCCCGTTCCAACAATGCTCACCCAATGCCACGTCAGTGTTGTGCGTGGTTTTCTTGGGCAGACAACGGCGTTTCACAAAGAATTTATCAAAAAATCGGTTGTGATGATGGGTGAAAAAGAAGGCTCCGATGAAGTAAAATATATTCACGGAAACTTTGGACGCGGCACGTTCACGTGGTATGGCGGGCATGACCCTGAGGATTATCGCCATGCCGTTGGCGACCCAGCGACAGACTTGAGTTTGCACCGTAATTCGGCGGGGTATCGTCTAATTTTGAATAATGTCCTTTTCCCGGCAGCAAAAAAGAAAAAGCAGAAAACATGATAGTTCCAAGCGCATAAATACCGCCGTTGAGCAGGTTTTCCGAATAATGAACAGACGCGATGACCAATTCTTTTGGTTTCGCGTTATTTTTTTGCAACATTCTACGAATAGTTTCGTAATATTGTACGAAGAGATTCGTATAATCAATATATCCGGAGCAAAACCATGATACCCAAACCTACCGACGCAGAACTGGAAATCCTCCAAGTTCTCTGGAAAAGCGGCAGCGCCACCGTCCGCGAAGTCAACGAGGCACTCAATAAGCAACAAGGCGACGACAGCATTGGCTATACAACGACGCTGAAATTTATGCAAATCATGGCAGACAAAGGACTGCTGACACGCGATGAATCGCAGCGTTCGCATATTTATTCGGCATCAGTACGTGAAAATGATGTCCAAAGTGCCTTTGTGAGCAAAATGCTCAACTCGGTCTTTCGCGGCTCTGCGATGCAACTAGTCGTCCAGGCTCTCGGCACAAGCAAGCCTACAAACGCCGAACTCAAGCAAATACGCGCCCTTTTGGATGAAGAAATCAAGAATAATCAATAAACCTTACCACCCCACACAATTTTATTACAAAGGAACAGCGCTATGAATACGCTACAAACCTTTCTTCCGCAATCGCTTACCGATGCACTTGGCTGGACGCTTCTTCATTCCTTGTGGCAGGGAACGCTTATCGCCTTTACGCTTGGTGTGGCGATGATACTGCTTCGGCGCTCCTCTGCTCGTACTCGCTCGGTGGTTGCTTCTGTTGCCCTCGTTAGCACGATGGTGTCGTTGGCGTTGACATTTATTGCGCTCTACGAACCGATTCGTGTTAATGAAGCGGCTCTTGATGCGGCTTCTGCGCAAGTTGAAAAAACAATGAGTACGCCTGCAACGACTGCCGCGCCCGATGCTTCCGCCAAAGTTGCTCGTGCGTTGCAATTTGCGCCATTGCGCCTGTCGCATATCCAGATTACCCCGGAAGCCGCATGGATAGAGCGTGTGCAGGAATATTTGCCGATACTGGTTGTTGTGTGGCTTTTAGGCGCAATTTGTCTAGCATTGCGCTTTTTGGGTGGTATGGCGTACGCACAGCGTATGCGGCATTTTCGCGCTCATCCGGCAAGTTCGGCGTGGCAGAATCGTGTTGAAGAATTTTCCGAGCGCCTGAAATTGCGCCGTGTGCCGCACCTCATGGAATCAGGCTTGGCAAATGCTCCAATGCTTGTGGGCTTTTTGAAGCCCGTGATTCTTGTGCCAATGGGCTTTTTGACGGGTTTGCAGACCGCCCACGTAGAAGCAATTATTGCGCATGAAATTGCTCACGCACGGCATCAGGACTACATTATGAGCATTGTTCAGGCAATTATCGAAACAGTCATGTTTTATCATCCTGCCGTTTGGTGGATGTCGGCGCAAATCCGTCAGGAACGCGAACACGCCGCCGACGACCTTGCCGCCTCGCTTTGTGGTGATAGCCGTGCATTGGCGAATGCCTTGGCTATTCTTGAGGAGCGCTCGCTTGCCAGCGACGAAGCGCACTTTGCCACCGCAGGCGTGGGGGCTAACGACGGGCATTTACTTACCCGCGTCAAACGGTTGCTTGGTAAACCGACCGAGCGCACGTTTTCACTGGAGTATTTGGCGGCATATTGCGTGATTACAGCGTTATTTGCCCTTTCGCTGACAGCAAGCCCAATGCTGCAACCAATGGTCAAGCCCATTATCGCACCGGTAGTCGCACAGGCGCAAGCAGCCGCATCAACACTGGTTGCACGAATTGTTGCGCCGATTGCGCCGAATGCAAACAACCTCATTGCGCAGAATGATTCCACAAAAAATGAGTCTGAGCGCAGTTTTTCCTTTTCATCCGAAGATGCTATCAACACTGAAGGCTTTTGGGAAGCAAAATTCAAAGAACGTGCGCTCACGCTGATCATGTACAAAAACAAATGGGGCAAAAATCGCTATAATGGTACGGTTTATACGGGTTTGCGCTATAACGAAGTGCAGGGTCTAAGTGCCGACAAAGCCCGCACGTTGTCGGGCGAAGTGGAGTTCCGTTTGGTCAAAGAATCCGGCACCTTCACCTTTGCTGGTGATGCAAAAGGCGGCGAGGCTCGCGGAAACTATACCTTCCAACCCAGCAAAGATTATGCTGAAAAGCTGAAATCATTTGGCTTTACCAATGTCACGGACAGAGATTTGGTGACCCTCGCGCTCACAGACGTAAAAGTTGAGCTTTTACAAGAGCTTGCGGGTTTGAAACTCTCGCTGGACGATGCGATTGAAATTGCGGTTGTCGGCATTAAACCGGAATTTGTCCGCGAAGCACGAAAACTTGGCTTAAATGGCGAGGAAATCAAGGAATATGGCGTGTTGGGTATTAAAACCGACTACATTACCGAAATGAAGAAAAACGGCTATACCATTGATGAAATCAAGGAATTGGGCGTATTGGGTATTAAGCCGGAATATGTGAATGAAATGAAAAAATATGGCATCAAAACCGAAGAAATCAAGGAATACGGCGCACTGGGCATTCGTCCCGAAAAAGTAAAAGAACTAAAAGACGAAGGCGTTCCGACCGACGAAATCAAGGAATATGGCGTGTTGGGCATTCGCCCTGATTATGTGAAAGAAATGAAAGCGCTTGGTTACAAGGTCGAGGACATCAAGGAAATTGGCGTATTGGGTATTCGCCCAGAAATGGTGAAAGAGTATAAAGCCGCAGGTGTTCGGGTCGAAGAAATCAAGGAATATGGCGTGCTGGGTATCAAAGTTGACTACATTAAGCAAATGAAAGATCTTGGTTACAAGGTCGAGGACATCAAGGAACTGGGAGCTTTGGGCATCCGTCCGACAGCCGTGAAAGAGTACAAAGATGCGGGCGTACCCATCAGTGAAATCAAGGAATATGGCGTATTGGGTATTCGCATGGACTACATCAAACAGATGAAATCGCTTGGCTACAAGGTTGAGGATATTAAAGAACTTGGCGTGTTGGGTATCCGCCCCGAAATGGTGAAAGAATTTAAGGACGCGGGCGTTCCCATCAGTGAAATCAAGGAATACGGTGTATTGGGCATCAGAACAGGCTATATCAAAGAGATGAAAGCACTTGGTTACAAGATTGAGGATATCAAAGAAGTAGGTGTGCTCGGCATCAAACCCGAAACCGTGAAAGCGTACAAAAATGCAGGTTTGCGTGTGGACGACATTAAAGAATTTGCTGTCATGGGCATCAAACCGGAATTTGTAAAAAAAATGCGTGACAAAGGCTTTTCTTCCGAAGAAATCCGTGAATTTGGCGCTCGTGGGTTGACGCTGGACGTACTATCGTCGCTACGCGGTCTGGGGTTGAACCGTGATGAAATCAGTGATTTTGGTGTGCGCGACATCAAGCCAGAATACATCAAAGAAATGAAAGCACTTGGGTTTTCCAACGATGATATTGAAGAACTCGGCGTGCGCCACATCAAACCGGAAGTTGCGAAAGAACTGAAAGCAATGGGCTTTTCAACAGACGATATTGCGGAGATTGGCGTACGCGGATTTCGGATTTCAGCAATTAAAAAACTCAAAGCCGATGGCTTATCCACCAAGCGGATTGTGGAGATTTTGACTGATAGAGATTGAGCGAGAAGCGTTTCCTTCTGCACTTGCGCGAAAAACATAAAAAGCCTACCAAGCCTTATTTGGTGGGCTTTTTTGTTCTGATGCGGCGCAATGTTACAGGATAAATTTATCCCCTAGTTTTACTTTGGCAAGTTGCCAATAACGTAGATACGGAAAACTACGGAAACATTGTGTGAATGGCTTGAATACGTGTTTTCGTCAAAATGCACTTAAACCAAGAGCGTGGGCTTTTAGCGGCGCACAAGGTATGCCCTTTATACCCTCAAAAAATGTGGTTCTCAGAATTACAATAAAATAGATTTACCTCGTCTATAATGGCTAAATCAATATTTTTTTACAATTTTCTTTCTATCAATGACTTTACCGGAAATTAGAAACCACTGGGAAAACTGGGCATCGGAATTCGGAACAGATCTCCGTGCAACAACCAAAACCCCGACCATTAAACAGTTGGAAGTGGATGTTTTGCAGCGTGCTATTAAAAAAACAGAATTATGGGTAAGCCGTAAGAATTTATCCATTCTGGATGTTGGCTGCGGTAATGGTTACAACTCTTTCGCTATGAGTACATTCCTTCCGGAATGTCATTTTACGGGCATTGACTATGTGCCTGCCATGATTGACAATGCCAAGATTATTAAAGAGAATAATCCGAAGTACAAAGATATTTCCTTCTTTGTAGGTGATGCGCTTGATTTAGTCTCGAACACCAATCTTGCTACAGGATATGATGTGATTTTCACCGACCGTTGCGTTATCAATCTTAACCCGCTCGAAATGCAACTCAAATCGTTCGACGAAATGGTTGCTAAGACCAATAAAGGCGGCTATATCATGATTCTGGAAAATAGCGTTCAGACTCATGCTCGTCAAAATGATTTGCGCGTAGCAGTAGGCTTACCGCCACGCCCGGTGATGGAATTTAATCTTTTCATTGATGAGCCGGCATTTATCGCTCATGCTGAGAAATCAACGAAACTTGTTCGCATTGATGACTTCGGTACGCTGCATGATATTTTGCTCTATGTCATTACGCCGATGTTGAATAATGGCGTTGTGGATTATGATCACCCCGTCGTGAAAGCCGCAACAGAACTTTGTGTCTCGTTGCCGGAAAAATATGAAAATCAATTCGGCACCTTTGGTCAGAATCGTTTGTGGATTTTCCAGAAATAAGATTTCGGCTGAACAGCGAATTTCAGATACTCAGAGATACTCAACCGCAACGCACAGAGTCAGCATTTGCCGCCTGTGCGTTGCTTTTTTGTTCAATACCACCAGTCACTTTGGGACGCAATGGCTACGATGACAACATCATATATTTTTTTCGACCTTGATGGTACGCTTGCCGATAACCTGTCGGCAATGTACCAAATCTACGCTAATTTCCTTGCTGAGTTCTCGCTTGAGGCTACCAAAGCAGAATTTGATAGCTTGAATGGTCCGTCATTACGGGAAATCGTCGGTATTCTCAAACAGCGCTATGGGCTTGCACCGAGTGAAGAGGAGCTTTACCGAATGTA
>JAAFHM010000324.1 GCA_013298375.1 Ignavibacteria bacterium
GAAAAGTGTTCCTTTGACGTTCGTGGCACCACCCCCGGGGCGTGTCTATGCGGCAAATTTAACACTCAAAGCCTCGCCAACAGATTCTAGCATTATCGTTCTCCGTGGACAGGGTACGCTGTGCATTGATACGGCGAATGGGAGACAAATTTGCCCGGAAACAACAGTTGAATTGCGCCTTATGGGGCGGCAACCCGCAAATCCTCGTGATAGCTTACGTTTCCAAATCTGGCTTACAAACGTGAATCTTTTAGGGAATCCACAAGAATTAGGCAGATATACCCGTCGGCTTCGTACAACGCTCACATTTTCCAACAATAGTATGATCGCCGTGCGAAGCGTTGTTGCCGAGCCAAATGTTCGGGCGACGCTCGTTTCGCCAAATACCTTACCGAATCGGCAAGCCTCCTATTCTGTGATTTGGGATTGGCAGAATCCACGGGAAACACAAAGTGTAAAACTCGGCGAAATTATTGCGAAAGCAACATTGGGCGATACAATTCTGACAACGGCGGCATTGACGGAAGCGCGATGGCTGGATGCTGCTTCGGATAATTCTGAAACCACACAAGATATTATTGTCAAAGGTGGCGATACATCCTTTGTCGTGCGAACGCGGATATTCCCAATGCCAGCATCAACACTGGTGACATTAGAGCCGCCTTACCCAAATCCAACCAAGGAAAATGTCAATATTGTCTATACCCTCAGTGAGCGGACACCCATAACAATCGTATTCAGTGATGTTTTGGGACGTACGTTTCGGCGCATAGAGCGCGGCTGGGAGGATGCTGGCGAACACGCTCTGCGCCTTGATCTTGCAGACATACCGCGAGGAACATATTATGTTTTTGTTGCAACGCCAAGCGCGACGTGCGGCGAAAGACTGGAGGTAAAACGATGAAAGCGACACCAGTACCTCAATCTATGCAACAAGTAGGGCAGTTCCAGCGATTATTACTCATCGTTTTAATGGCTACTCTTTCTTGTATGACGCAGTCCTTCGTCATAGCGCAAGAGCAAGTCACCACGCCGACAAAAGAGCTGTCACGAACAGGGTTTGTTCTCATTGATACCGTGCGCCCTTCTGCCACACGCTATGGCGTGTATGCACAAGGGCTATTGCAGCAGCACAGCGCGAGTTTCGGCGGATTTGCTGCGCCGCTTGATAATTCTTTCGATCTTGGTACATTTTCTCTTGCAGGAGGCACGATAAGTGGTGCGGCAGGCGGGATGGCAGAATTCCGTATTACAGGCGGCTTGGGTGTTGGAGCGAGAGTCGGTATTACAGCATTTACGCCGATTCTTTCTTATACGCTGCCAACCGCAATCGGTCCACTGGAGATTCCGGCTCAATACTCAATCAGCGCAGCCACAAATATTGTTGCGCTTAATATCGAACCTTTTGTAACATATCGTTTGCTTGACAGACTCTCGTTGTGGGCAGGAGCAAGTTTAGCATTACCCATTGTCAAGACATTTTTGCAAAAACTCGACGTAAACACAACCGAATCAAGTACAGACCCACTTGTCGAAATAGTCCGCAAAAAAGCGCAATCCGAAGTACAAGGAACACTTCAAAGTAGTCTCATTCCCATGCTGAGTGTTGGTGCTTCATGGGAGTTTTCGTTGGATAAATACGGCAAAACGATGATTGCGCCGGAAGTGTCTTACACTCTTGGGCTAGGAGACGTGGCAACGGGTCTGTTTGCAAAAATGGGTAGTGTTGCATCGTGGCGAATGAATATTTTGCGTGTGGGTGCATCGCTCCGCTTTGCTCCTGAGCGTACCACGGGCATATTGGCAGAAGAAATCGAAGAGCAGTTCAAGCGGTACGATGATAGTGTGCGCAGTGCCGAGGTCGCCAAACAAGCCGCACTACGGGCTATCGTGAAAGATGCTGTACAAGCAAGTTTTGAAGAGGTCGTCGGGATAGCACGCGACGGAAAGGTTGTACCCAATCCATCGGTGCGTGTAGAAGAATTTCTTGCTTCTACGTCGCGTCATATCGTCAATATTGTTTTCTTTGGTGAAGGTTCGGCAGAACTTCCTTCCCGTTACCGACGCTTACGGTCTGCAGACAAAGCAAACTTTTCCTTGGAGAGACTGGCAGATCAAACAACATTACAGACGTATTATCATATTTTGAATATTATTGGCAAACGTCTTACGAATACACCAACGGCGAAGTTGACGCTTCTTGGTTACGCCGATGCAGTGAATGAAAAGGCTGATAAAACTCTTGCTTTACGACGCACAGAGCGTATCAAAGAGTATCTTCTTGATGTATGGAAAATTGATGAGAAGCGTATTGTCACAAAATCCGGCGGCACGAGGCAACAGCAAACAGCCGATGCTCTCGACGGCGAGGAAAGCCGCTGTGTGGAAATTCAATCAAATGTACCGGAAATATTGGAAGAATTACACTTTGATTATACTCTCCGAACCATCGAACCGCCTATGTTGCGGATAACGCCAAAAATCTTTGCCGGAGCCGGTATCAAGCAATGGATGTTTGAAGCGACACAAATCATTGGGAATGAATCGCGAGCGCTCAAAACTATGACGGGCAATACAGATCCAACGCCAATAATCATAAATTTACAATCTGCACCCGAATCAGAACAACCTGCTTCCGATGATGTTCTTTCCCTCGAACTTCAAGCCGTGGATATCAACGGGCGCGATGCAAAAGCACCGATTTGGAGCGTTCCAGTAGAAGTGGTTAGTGTGGAGAAAAAGCGCAAAGCCGGTAAACGAGATGAGCGCGTTGATACTTACATGGTATTCTCGTTTGTGCTTGGCACCAACACTCTTCAAGCAGAAGATGTCGCCGTACAACGTATCGTGAAGGCTATTTCTCAAACATTAAAATCTGGTGCAAAGGTTGATATTACAGGCTACACCGACACACGAGGTACTGTGGAGGTCAATAAAACGCTATCCGAAGAGCGTGCAAAATCGGTGGCAAAACTTATTAATTTTACAGGAGCAAATACTCAAGGTGTCGGTTCAACAACACTCCATGACAATAGTCTGCCTGAAGGACGATTCTACAACCGCTTTGTTCGGGTCGATGTTCGTACGCCACTACGGTAATAAGGTTTGGAGTTTTTTGAGCATAATCCCTCTCAACGGCTTATGCTGCCTTTTATTGCAGACTTCTGCGTAACTTCATATCCCTTATATTCAGACTCATTGACTCTTTTTTACTACTGCTTTGTTCATCTGTTTTTGGTGCTGCAATCCCCATTTTTTTATCTCCAACACAAGCGGTACTATCGTTTGTCCGTAGTCTGTCAAGCTATATTCCACCGTCGGCGGAATGGTCGCAAAATACTCCCGATTGACGAGCGCGTTTATTTCCAAATCCTTGAGTTGCTTCGTGAGCATTTTGGGTGTAACGCCCGCCAAATCGCGTTCCAACTCCTTAAAGCGTTTCGTGCTTTTGTAGAGACTGTGAATAATTGCCAGTTTCCACCTGCCGCCGAGAAGCTCAAGTGTAAGCTGGACGGGGCATTCTATCTCAGAAGAATTTGGCGGTGAAAATTCTTCGTTTATTGGAGTAGAGCGTTTTGGAGGGCTTTGCATTCTACTTTTACTCACTTCATTCTTTTTGCTCATATTTTTTCTCATCATTTGACGAAATTCTTTCGTCTGGATAATATTTTTTGACTTTATCAGCGTTGATTTTATCAAAAGCTATCTTTTGGGATACCAGTAACCATTCTGGATACTACTTGCAAAAAGATAGCGACTATGGTAAGTTTGAATATAACGACAATTTTCCTTTCAAAAAAATCATATCAGAGAAAAGTATGAATAATCATATCACAAAGCGTGTCTCCACTATTGTTCAACTACCGGAGCAGCACCAAGGCTTCCGAAATGTAAGCCTTATGCAGGAACTGGGGAATATAGACCCTTTTATCGTTCTGACGGAGTTTTGGATGCCGAAAGCATTCTTTCCGCCTCATCCACACGCGGGTTTTTCGGTGACGACGTATATGTTCACCGATAGCGAAGGAGCATTTATCAACCGTGATAGCCGAGGAGACCGCAGTAGAATTGAGGCGGGAGCTATTCATCTCACGCAGGCTGGTAAGGGGATTTTGCACGAAGAAATCCCTGAAATTGAGGGGCAGATGTGTCATGGGTTGCAAATGTGGCTGAATCACTCGCCGGAAGACCGATTTGCCGAACCAAAAGCCATGCACGTTGATTCCGGCTCTGTACCTGTGGTTCAGTCGAATGAGCAGACTTCTGTTCGTGTACTTTTAGGAACATTTCAGGGTGTAGATGCTGCTATCAAGCCTTTGCCACAGGTGGATTTATTTGATGTCCATTTGAAGCCAAATGGCGTGTTTACGCATCGTGTTCCTGCTGGAAACATTGCCTTTGTGATGATGATAAGCGGCAAAGCACGGTTAGGAGATATTCAATTGGAACACGCAACGTGTGTTAAATTCAGTGATGACGGCGATTCGGTGGAGATTTCGACAGAAGATGAGTCCGCTTCGTTTTTGCTTGGCACAGGAAAGCCATTGAACCAGCCAAATCTTTTTGGTGGACCGTTTGTTATGTCGAATAATGAGCAGATGCACCAGACCAAATTGCTCTATGGTCGCGGAGAAATGGGACAATTAGAGCCTTCTCCCGTATTTAATCAACACCATTAACCAAATAAAGCCATGCAAAAGAAAACCATCCTTTTTACCCTTCTTGGGCTTGTGGTTGTACTGTTTGCGCTCAGTCGCACACAATTTGAAATCCGCAAGGACGTTGAGATAAATGCTTCCCCTGCAAAAGTTTGGAGGGCTGTCGTTGAGTTTGAAAAATACAAAGAATGGAATAGCCAGCTTCAGTACTTGGGCGGCGAGGTGAAGCCACAAGGACTACTGCACCTCAAACTCTCGGTGAAGGGAACAGATCCATACGAATTTAAGCCGATTGTCAGCTATTGGGAAGAAAACAAACGCTTTGCATGGCTGGCAGCAACAGGCTTGCCGCGAGTTTTTGATGGAGAGCATTTTTTTGAACTACAAGACCTCGGCAACGGCAAAACAAAGGTCGTAAACCGTGAGGAATATCGCGGTGTGCTGTCGCTTATCATCAGAAATTTACCGATGATGAAAAATGCTCCCGAAGGATTTGAACTGATGAATACAGAACTCAAGCGGTATTGCGAACAGTAGAAGTATTGCCGAACAACCTTTATACCACATTCCCCTGAATAGCCTCAATCAATTCATCGCGTGAAGTGGGCTTGGCTTGGTATCCGGTGGCTCCCGCCCGTATGCCAGCCATGAAATCCTCTGTTTGGGATTTTGCCGTAAGGAAGAAAAAAGGAATATTTTTGGTGCGAGCATCAGCACGAATTTCCTTCAAAACGCCATATCCGTCCATTTCCGGCATCATAATATCGCAAAAAATAATGTCTGGATTGTATTTGAACGCCGCTTCTACGCCCTTTACGCCATTTTCTGCCGAAATGACGTTGTAGGTCTTTTCAAAGAGAAAACGTTTGAGAAGTTCAGAAACACGCATATCATCATCAATGAGAAGGACAGTTATTGTGCGCATGGTTCGTAGGGTGAAGATGGGAAGAAGAGTGAATTTGTATTTTTGATTCAGAGAAACAATATAAGAAATTCACGAAATAAATCACCTCGCGCAACCA
>JAAFHM010000319.1 GCA_013298375.1 Ignavibacteria bacterium
CCAGCTGTTAAATGAACTGCTCACTGAAGAAGAATAGACTTGCCCAGTATGACCGAAAATAAACATTGATGTGTCAATCGAAATAATACCACTATAGACCACTTTGCTACCATCAGAAAGCACTTGTGTCCAGGAATTAGGCTCACCATTATTAGGAGAGCGCATGACAGCAAATTTATTACTGGCTAATGCGACACATACCCATACAGTATCTCCCTGAAAATGTACTGTGAATGGACTGCCGCCAATAGGTGCATAGTTTTCATCAAGAGACTGAGACCACGTTTTTCCGCTATCCAATGATTGCCACAATCCACCGGATTCCAAACCAGCGAATACTATGCCACGCGGATTTTTATATATGTTTGAGCTAGCGCCTCGCGGTAATCCCTCAACTTTGCTCCAGGTCTTTCCAAAATCATTTGTCCAGAACAATCCCTCCACGCTACTCACAAAAAGTTTATCACTAATAACATACATACCTCTACAATCTTGGGGCTTTGCAATAGGCTCTGAACTGGTATTACCCGGCGTTGTGGCTGGCTTGAGAATCACTGTCGTTGGAAGTTTTTCCGGTCTACAACTCAGCATCAAAAGAAACATGAAGCCTAGGGCAGCCATATATGTGAATAGTCGAAATGATTTCATGATTTCGTCCTTGTTGAGAAGTGGAATTGAAAAAGATAAATAATTTCCGACAAGCTCAAAATTTAACAGAAACGCCATATGTAAGCCCGATTTTGGGGCTGTATCGAATACCATTAATATCAGGGAATGCGATTGCGCTGCCTTCAATACCCAGAATAATTTCTGCTCGCGCGTCCGGTGTATAACGCACACCTGCAATTCCTCGACCGACGGGTCCGATAAGCGTCATGCCCAGCCCGCCTTGTACAAATCCCGCAATTTGCTCATTTACAGGTATGGCTTGTCGTACAAACGCAACAAGCCATGGTAGAGTGGGGTATAATTCTACATTTTCTCGTAGTTGTTTCTCTTGGTTGAAAGTCTGAAGCTGAAGGTAATAGGTGTCATAGCCGAATTCAACACCCAATGTCGTGTTGGGAGCCACCGCGTAACTACCGTACAAAATGGCGTTTTCAAGAAGCAACTTATCGGGCTTGAGCGTGTCCGTCTGCGGTCTTTGAGAATATAGCGTTGTCGTCCCACGTACACCGATAGTAAAAAGACGCTCTTCAGCAAAGAGGGACGTTTGATTCATTGGCGCGGATGCCCATGGCGTAAAATTTTTGTCTAAATAGCGCTGTGTTTGGTCGGGTATATCTTTCCTCGGCAAATCTAGCAATTTTTTTGCCGACAACGAAGGGGAAAATGCTGCTGTTGCGCTGTTCGTTTGAGGGAAAGATGTTGGAGAAGAACCATCATTGCTGAAACGTAAGCTACCTGTTCCCTCGCTTCTTTCCTTGAGTAATTGCTCGTTTCCGAAAGGAAGATTTGGAGAATTCGTACCAGAATGATCGCTAATTTCTTTCGTCTTTTGCTCGGGTTCCAGAGAAGTGTGTTCTGCCCAGGTTTGGGGAGTGTTCTGAGCAGATTGCAGATTCCAATACAACGCTATGCTCTGCCAAGACATTGGGAGTGCCTGCTGAAAATTTACTGCTTGCCTGAAAAAGCGATAATCTTTTCGAGAGCTAGGTATTTGCTGTTGTGCTTCCATCTTTTGCTCCTGCGCCTGAAGATATGCGGGGCTTGGGCGGAGATTTTGGTTGATTCCCATTTGATTTCCATTTCCCATTTGCCTGTCTGTGTTTGGTTGCCTCAACGAATCTTGAGTTTCTTGCAGATTGGTTACTTGAAAAGTACTGTTGGGATCTTTCTTGTTTTCTGCTGTAACGGCAAAGGAAAAAAGAGGGCTTGCGGGAATGATACTTGCGGCAAGATAGCGCAACAGTGATATATCGTGCCGAAGTTGATAGTATCCGAAAAAGACGCTCGCTAAAATAATTCCAACAATAACACCCGTAAAAAACGTCCTGAAGCGCCGAAAGGGTCTTGGATAGGCGTGCAGGAGTGCAGCTTGTTGTTTCGTGCGTTCGACGACATCGTGAAATGAAGGCTCTACTGCTTCATTTCTTACGAGATTCAGAATTTCTTCCAGTGATTTTTTCATGATGTTTTTTCTAAAGACGGAGGTGTGAAATCCTCATGTGGTGGTACGATATGATAAATGCTCGCTTGTTGTGGGTTGTCATCGCTGAGTTTATCCGTCAGGAGTGCTTTTATTTTGTCCCTCGCCCTGGCTATACGCATTTTGACGGATGAGAGTGAATCCCCTTGTATTGCTTGAATTTCTTGCAGACTTAAACCAGATATTTCAAAAAGAGTATATGCTTCACGCTGCTTTGCGGGCAAATGCTGAAGAGCGTCGTGGAGCATTCGTGTTTCGGCGGATATGTCGGGGCGGGTGTAATGTCGCTCTTCGCGGTCATGCAAAAGCACATCAAATTTGGTGAAAATAAATGCTTTCACGCGCCGCCGCTTCTCCAATCGGGAAGCAATCGAAAAAAGCCAACTTAAAAACGCCTTCTCATCCCGCAGTTGCTGGAAATGCTGATAACCCTGCAAAACTGTGTCGTGCAGAATATCTTCTACCTCCTCTTTACTCGTCGTTGTCATCCGAATAAACCGTACCAAACGCTCGTAATATGGCTCTAAGAGCGTAAAAAAACGGTCGTTTTGCGGGTTTGTATCTATGTCTTTTGTGTCGCTCATTATCATTTCGGGTAGTTATTGTGCGTTCTTGGGGCTGAGGACGCAAGCATATATTCTCGGAGTGCAAATTCCGATATAAGTAGGAGAAATGGCTATGACCAAAAGTCACATTTTTTCTTGAAAATACTTTTTTTGTGATGTAGTGTGACTTTTTGATTGATTGTTTTCTCCTACTCTCACAATCCATTCAACGATATGTCTATCCATTAATTCTTTTCTCTATCAATTTTAAGGATTTCGTATGTTTCTTGAACAGCAAGCCTTATGGCTGAGGCGTTGTCTTTTTCTAACGGCGCTGATAGTGCTTGGTATGGCGTATAGCAGTTCTCCTATTTTTGCACAGTCGGCAGTGTATTCCGATACAACCTTTGCAGAAGTAATGCCCGCAAATGCTGGGGCAGTCGCCACCATCCGTACAATCACCCTTGCCAATGCAATGTGGAGTGATTCTGTTGCGAACGATAGTGCTTTTACGATTGATTCCCATTATACTGTTGCAAATGTCCCCGATGGTTTGACCATCAAGGTGACAAAAATATCCTCTTCGCAAGCAACAATCAGTTTTATAGGCACGGCAGCTAGGCATCAAGCTGTGAACAGTCTGGATAATATTCAGTTGACTTTTCTGGATAGTGCCTTTAATGGTGTTACTGCAATGGACGTAATGGGGTTGAATGGTGTGAATTTAAGTATCGCTTTTAGCGGGCGGGACTGCAATACGGTAACGACATTTGCAGGTAATGACATCGGTGCTATTATTGATGGAATCGGTACTAATGCGTCATTTGAGTCCATACACGGTATTGCTAGTGACAAGCATGGGAATATTTATGTTGGTGATAATTACAGGATCCGTAAAATCACCCCATCTGGTGTTGTCACAACACTTGCTGGTCAAAATGACGATATTGGTAAAATAAATGGTCTCGCTGTTGATTTAGAAGGAAATGTTTTTGGCGTTGATGTGGGAACGATTTATAAAGTTACTCCATCTGGCGTTGTTTCCACTGTAGTTATATCGGGAGCTTCTTTATCGAATGCTAGTGATATTGCTGTTGATGCCTTTGGAAATCTTTATATTGCTGATAGCGGTTCCATCTTGAAGGTTGCTTCCGACGGAACGGCTATTGTACTAAATAATCAACCAGTTATAGCTTCAAGCATTGATGTTGATCCTCTCGGTAACGTTTATTGCGGCGGTTACGTCACACAAAGGATCTTTAAGGTAGCCCCAAATGGCGACGTTACACCCATAGCGGGAACAGAAAATAGCCCCGGACACGTTGATGGACCTGCTGCAACAGCACGATTCAACCAACCAACCGGTATTACACTGGATGCAAGTGGCAATCTTTATGTCTTGGATTACGTTGGTAGTTATATTCGCAAGATCACCCCTGATGGTATGGTTTCCACGATTGCCGGTTCTGGCGAGTCCGGATACCTTGATGAGGCTGGTCCATATGCAAAATTTGCCCTTCCATCCCGTATTGTTCTTGATACGGCTGGTAATCTTTTTGTCTCCGATCACGCTAATTATCGTGTTCGTAATATCAATGTTTGCGGTGCCGAAGGAGCGTTATTGGGCGCTGCCAAATATAGCGACACCGTATTTACGGAGTCTCTTGCAAACAATGGCAGTATCGGCACAAGCCAAACCATTACACTCGGTGGTGCGACGTGGGCGGATGCCGTTGCCGTTGGTGCAGCTTTAACCTTCGGTACGCATTTTACGGCGGCAAATGTTCCTGCAGGATTAACGCCCGTTGTAACAAAAACGTCCTCAACACAAGTTGCCGTCACGTTTACTGGGGCAGCCGTCAATCATCAAAGCGCTAATACGGTAACAAATGTCCGATTGACCTTCAGTAACACTGCTTTAAGTGGTATGGCTGCATCTGCTGTTCAGGGGTTGAACAGTATGAATCTCAGCATCAATTTCCACGAGATACCAGCCCAAGCAACGGCTTCCTATTCCGATTCTACCTTCCTTGAGACCGTGCCTTTGAATAACGGCTCTGTTGCTACCACACGCACTATCTCGCTCACAGGTGCGGAGTGGAGCAGTGCCATAGCAAATGGCGCAGCACTAAACAGCACACATTTCACTGCTACGAACGTCCCAGCAGGATTGGCACTCGTCGTAACAAAAATTGATTCCACGCAAGCCGTTATCAGCTTCACAGGCAATGCACAAAACCACAATGCCGTAAATTCGGTGCAAAATATTCAACTGAATTTCACCAATGCTGCCGTCAATAATATTGCGGCATCAAGCATTTCAGGGTTGAATGGTGTGAACCTGAGTATCGTCTTTAGCGGACAAGCGTGCAACACTGTCACCACATTGGCAGGCGACGGCAGCAGTGGCAGCGCTGATGGAGTAGGAACTACAGCTTCATTTGCCGATCCGATTGGTATCGCCACCGATAGACACGGGAATGTGTATGTTGGTGATGGTGCAAAGATTCGTAAAATCAGCCCGACTGGTGTCGTCTCAACTCTCGCGGGCGCGAATGGCGAAATTGACGGAGGAATAAACGGTCTCGCTGTTGATGTGGATGATAATGTTTTTGCGATTACTTGGACATCTATCTATAAAGTTACACCATCCGGCACCGTTTCCGCTATCCCGACACCGGGGTATGCGTTCGTAAATGGTAGCGACATTGCGGTCGATGCTTTTGGTAATCTTTATGCTTCGGTGAATGCTACGAGTATTTTGAAAATCAGCCCCAATGGAGTCATTAATCAGGTAAATAATACCCCCGTGCTTGCTTCAAGCATTGATGTTGATCGCCTTGGTAATGTGTATTGTGGTGGATATGTTGATCAGAAAGTGTACAAAGTAGCCCCCAATGGTGATGTTGTTACGATTGCAGGTACAGGAGTAGCGGGATACAATGATGGATCCGGCACAGTGGCACAATTTAATTCTCCTGTCGGCATCACGCTTGACGCAAGTGGTAATCTCTATGTGATGGATTATGTCGGCAGCTACATTCGGAAGATTACTCCTGG
>JAAFHM010000423.1 GCA_013298375.1 Ignavibacteria bacterium
GCGTACCGCTTTTGGGCGTTCACAGCGCATCCGAGCATCATTGATGTTGCTGTAGAGCAGCGCGTACCGGGCGTGGTGACGGTCTATCCGCTTACGGCGGTGGGTGCAGCATCGGCAGCAATCATCCAAGAGGTGAAAGCGATTCTCAGTGACGAGAAAGTTCGCCCTCTCACCGACACGGTGCAAGTATTCGCGCCGATTGCGAAACCGTTTAGCATCAATGCAAAAATTACGCTCGTGCAGTCCGCTCCGGCAATCGAAACGCGTGCGCAAATCCTCACTCGGTTGCAAGAGTACGGCGCAACGATGCGAAAAAAGCTAGGGCGCGACATTGTGCAGAACCAGATAATCTCAAGGATTCAAGCGGTTTCTGGGGTGTACAATGTTGAACTTCTCAGTCCAAGCGGTATCGTCCCCGTCGCTCAACGCGAATTTGCTGACATCGGCACGATAGCCGTTACGCTCAATTCGCCCGTTCCCGAAGAAGCGCTATGATGAGTATGGAAAATAAGTTTATCAGCGGTCAAAACTTGCTGATTGCAGGATTAGCAGCATTCCTAATGCGCGAGCCGGAAGCGGAAATGCGCACGTTTCAGTCGCAACAGGATTCGGAATACTTGCGAGCAGCGGTGGCACTTGGATATGTGAAAATTTTGCAGTCAGGCGATTCTATCCGTGCCGTGGTTGCTGATATAGGCTCAGAATACGATGTAAACGTACCGGGGTCTTGTTACGGTGCATCGTTAAGAGCGCATTATTATCCATTTACTGATTTTGCTCAGATTGAGAAGTACAAAAAAGTTTTGCAACAGTATATCCAAGACCACGACCCGCAGCTACCAGTGGATGAGGATTTACTAAAACGACTAACACAGTATGGCGAATTTGCTCCCACATAGCATTCGAGACGCGCACTACGCAGCGATAGAGAAAATTCTTGAAGAGCGCGGTGACGAATTTCCTGTTGAGCAGCTTGTCCCGCTTTTGGTTGATACCATTGATGCAAGCGCTCTGCCGCTCCTTGCAGAGCAGATGAGCGTATTGGGTGTTGAGGGCTGGAACTACGCCGATACGGACGAGAAAAAGCGAGACTTGATTAAAAACGCTGTTCAGATTCACCAGAAAAAAGGCACTCCATGGAGCATCAAAGACGCTCTTGCCCGTGCCGGATTCGTGGTTAAGCGGATTGAGGAAGGCACACGGAACTACACCATCCCCGTAGCGCCCTTCATCCAGCCGCCAAGCCCGCTCAAATTCGACGGCACGGCGAAATTCAACGGAGCGTACTCGTTTGGTGATGGCTTGAAGGCAATCAGCCCTATCAAATTCGACGGACGGCACAAGTTCGATGGTTCGCAGAAATTCGGTGATACCGTCAACACGCTGCCGGGAGGTGAAGTCCAGACGGGCAGTCTCATTGCGTGGGCGCTCTTTAGAGTGGTGCTTGAGTGGGACATTGCCCGCGAGTACACGCCTGAAGTTCACCGAGACATCGTAGCAATCATCGAAGCATTCAAAAATGCGCGGTCGTGGCTCACGGACATAGGACTGGAAATCTCGCTTGAAGAGGCTGTTGCTTCGCCCACGGACGATGTTAGCTCGGAACTTGGTACAAAGTACCACGATGTGGTTTCAAGTGGCGTACTCTTCAACGGAGCGCGGAAATTCGATGGCTCTTTCACGTTCAGTGTCGGCGTTGATGATGCCGTCTCGAAGGCGGTGGAAGGCGGCGCAAGCGACACAGTTTCACTATCAGAATCAATCTCACGCACTATTACGTGATTATGCACAACGAAACAATTTCAGTACGCGGCGATGTTCGCACAACGATTTCCGACGCAAATGGCACTACCGTTTGGGAAGGGCGAAACCTTGTTGTGAGCGCTGGCAAACAAGCAATGGCGCGACTTTTGGGCGGCGCACGGGCGGGCAGTATCACGAAGTTCGGTGTTGGCACGGGCAGCGCGGCTGCGGTCTTGGCAAATACGACGCTCACAAGCATCTTCTCGAAGGCGATTACGATCGTGAGCTATCCTGACGTGAATCAAGTGCAGTTCACGTTGCAACTTGCACCCGGCGACGCTGTTGGCATGGCAATACGCGAACTTGGGCTTTTCTTCGCCGACGACACGCTGTTTTCGCGGTATGTGGAAAGCGGCGTGATTACCAAAAATAATACTATGACCATCACATGGCAATGGCTACTAACTTTCTAAGACTATGAGTTTTTTTCACGAGAAGCCGAACCCACCAATTTGGCACGACCAAATAACGGAATGGCAGACCAGAGATGACGTTCTGGGCGGACCGGGCGGGAAAGCTAACGAGCCTCCCAAGCAGCTTTCAGACAACGCAAATTGGCTGAAATTCTACCTTGATTCAGCGCTAACGACGATTAACAACATCCTTGCCAGCATCGCAAATATACTGTTGCGCATTTCGGCAATCGAATCGCTCTTGCCGACCAGTACCATCAATGCGCTTCAGAACATCAACAACGCCGACAATCTCACGCAAGGCACGGTTGCTGTTGCGAGACTGCCAAAGGCGGTACGCATTTCAGTAACACGGCAACCAAACTTGGCGATACTGCCGGACGATATCACGTTCACCATAAATTTTAATCTTGGCGGAGTGATTGACATTGAACTACGCAATACCGATCCCTGTGCGCTTTCGTTCCATGCTGACGGCTTAGAACCGGGCGCATCGGGGGAGATTCATTTTACCAGCATTTTCGGCGCAGCCCGTGTTGTGCAGCTTCCGGCAGCATCTCCACGCTGGGAAGTCGCCGCACCGGACACGCGAAATATCACCGTAACAAACAAGGTTCGCGTCTTGGCGTGGCGCGTGTTATCTAGCGGGCTTGTCCGTGCAACGCTTATCAGGGATTTCGCATGAGACCTCTCCTTCCACCTGCAATGCTCGGTGCTTTGCCTGTCGGTCAAGGGCATGGTCACACTTCGCCTACTGAGGTACTCACGGCAAACGGCTATGATTTCCGCGCGGTCGGAAATTTTCCTAACGCACGGCGGGTGTGGTCTTATCCAACGCCAGACAGTGCGTCATCGGTGGACGGCTTAGGGCTTGTTTACGGGTACGGGAAAGTCATAGACACTAGCGTACAACTAACGATTGAGCTACCATTTCCGATGATTATTGCAGGAATTAGCGTCACGTCGTGCTTGGCAGTTTTCCCCGATGGTTTTCCTGAAAACGTACCAGCTAACGCATGGCAACAAATTAAAACGGAAGGGCTGGATAGAAGCAGCGACCCGAATGGCGTATGGCGTTTACTCCGCTCAAGTTTCACGCTTCAGGTTCCGAGTAGCGGTATGTCGCCCGGCTGGGCATCGGGTCCGCAGGTAATTGTTTCGACAGAAGTACCGTTTTTTGCGGAAGCAATTAGACTCAGCCCCGCGCCCTACACGGCGACGGCAGGAGATTCGACAGCCGGACGCTACCGTTCGGGAATGTTACTCGGCAGTATTGTTTCAATTTTTTAAGAGAAAAATCATGGTTACACGGCGCATTATGACAGCAAATGGCGAGCAGTGGGCGTTTTACCCCGACATCGCAACGGCAAAAAAATACGATGGAGTTGATAACGAAATCGTCCCCTGCACGGTAGAGCAGATGCTTCTTTTGAGCGGCAACCCTAGCTATCGCTATGACGGAAAAGGTTTCAGCAGTCCAACACTTACAACACTTGTAGCGGAAGGGACAGAGCAATGAAAACATTCACCCTTACTCCGGCGCTCGACCGCATAGCGGCAATTCTCGCAGCATTCGCACTGATACTGCTTGCTTCCTGCATCCCTGCGTTTTCGCAGGACACAACCTCAGTGCAAACAGGTGTACAGGTCGATTCGATCCAACAACCAATGACCAAAGACGAAATCAAACTCCGCTACGCACTCTCTCACGCTATCACCAATTCGGACACAATCAGCGTGTACGTGTTGCGGGTAATTGATGGCGACACATTCATCGCTGTTACTTGCTTCGATTGTGATGATGCTATTAGCATTCGCGTTTTAGGTATTGACACGCCGGAGAAAGATTTTCGCCCCGCAAAGCAACTAGAACGACAATCACGCTTGCTTGGAGTCACAAAAAAAGAGGTTGTTATCGCAGGAACGCTCGTAGCGCTTGAGGCGAACAAAGTGCTGCAAGGACAGGTCGTGAAACTCATACGCGACCGCCACGAGAAGAACCTTGACAAATACCACAGACCGCTTCGGCACGTCATCATGGCGGACGGAACGAACTATGCAAAGTGGATTAAGTCAAAGAATTACGACGTAAAAAAGTAACCAGCATGACACCACCACTCATTACCCAAACCTCGTTACCTGTCTCGCAATATTTCGGAGCTATACAGG
>JAAFHM010000609.1 GCA_013298375.1 Ignavibacteria bacterium
ACGAGGAGTTCGTAAGGATGTGCCATAGTGTGAGTGGGGTTACGTGATAAACTATTCCACACGAAACGTCGCTACACTATGGTTTTTATTTTACGCCTTTCGTAAGTTTTGTATGGTACAGAGATCAAAGATATACATTTCCGCTTTGAAGCGAGCTTTTGAAGAATTGAGAACTCTTGAACCTATTCAGTTTCAGAATCTCGCTGCGTAAGGTGAGCTGGTAAAATAATTATGCCCGAATCTTTCATCCTTTTAACCAAAGGTACACACGATGAAATACATTGACCTCCAAAGTGCGCTTATTTCTGCCTTTGTTGGCTCAGTCATTACGTTGTTTTTAGCGTATATCAGCGGCTCGTCGTTTTCCGCGCTGCCGTTTCCTGTTATTGCCATTTTATCTGGCTTTGTCGTTACGGGCATTGTCGAAGGTATTTTATCGAAGGGGGTGACAATTCTGGAACCCGCTATTGGCGCGGTTTTGGTGGGAATAGTGTTGTTTATAGTTCTGCCGATGATGAATGTGCGAGGTTTCCGCGACCTTGATAGTGCAGTGCTAGTGGTGATGTTGGTGAATGGCGTGATTCTATCGGCACTCGGCGGTTGGGTCGGAGAAAAGCTACAAGGAACACTTGACGATGATATTCCCGACGAAAGCCCGATAGATTGGGGCTGGGTACTGTGCGGCGCGGCACTTGCCACAACAATTACGATGCTTTTTGCTAGCTCCCTTGTTGTGGTCTTGGGGTATCATCTTTCCAATCATTTCATGGCATTTTTTCTGGGGCTGTTTATTGCGGGGTGCATCATTGGTTTTCGCTCGCCAGGCGTTGCGGTCAAAGAAGCCGGAGTATCTGGCTTTTTGGCAGTGGTGTTGAATATTGATATTGTGTGTGTTGCTTTGGGAATGCTGGATATAACGACCATTTTAAGCGGTCTCGTACTGGGGATGCTGATGACGCTCTTGGGTGGCTGGGTAGGAGAAAAAATACAGGAAGCAAAAGAACGGCGCTAAGGCGAGTGCTGTAAAACTTTCAGGTTCCCCTCTATTACACACTTTTTGAAGTGTAGTAGAGGGAGACCTGAGCATTTTTGATAGAATGAGGGTTAATCAGCCAAATGAAACGCCGCTTTGACAGCCTCATAATTGCTAATGTCCATCTGCGCAGCCAGCGCGACCGTTGTTGTACCGGGTATAGCAACGACGCGGAAGGTCAGCACTCCTGTTGGAGTCGCAGGAACAACGGTTGATGATTGGTTGATAAAAATTTGCACCTGTCCTGCACGATATTGTGAATCAAACACTTGGAAAGCACTTGAGCCATAATATGTGATGGGAAGCTGTTGCCATGTCGGGGTTGCCGGATTGTCAGAAACGCTCATAAACACGAGAACGACCCCACTTGTCATAATGCTCTGCGTAATATTCGGAGCCGATTTCCAGCCTGATTGTAGATACGCACCCGGCGTACCGCCACCAAAGCCGCGCCAATCCGCAATAGCAACCGTAATTGTGGTGGTTTGCGCTGATGCGGCTGCTGTACCGGGAGCGCCAGTTGCACCTTGCTGCCCTTGAGAACCTTGTGGTCCCGCCGGTCCCTGTGGTCCCGCCGGACCTTGGCATGAAACAATAGCAACGACGGTAAACATGGCGACACACTGCATGAGCAGCGAGAAGCCTGAGCGGAATAATTTGTTGGCAAAATTCATACTAACTCCTTGGAAAGTGTATTGAGAATGACTACGGACTTGCATATTCGAGCGACGACATAGGTAAGGGAAAGATGCTTGAAACCTCGCAAAGGATTAACATTGATTGCACAAAAAACCGTTTGTTATCAACATTGTTCTGTCCTATCGCCCTTGGGCGGGCGTTTCAATGCGAATTTCTACCAAGCGCGAGTAACAGCGCCCTTCAGGAGTATGGTCGGGATAAATGCCCATACTTCCGCCGCGTCCGGCGACAATCGGCGTAGGTACGTGGTTTCCGGGCGAGATAATCTGCGTCAGTGTTTTGGCAATCTCTTTTGCACGATTGGTGGAAAGTTCCATATTCCTTGTCGGATTGCCCATTGTATCGGTGTAGCCCGTGATAAAAACCTTCGCTGCCGCATCAATTCTCATTCCGGCAATTTCGCCAAGAATGCGCTCGTGCGCTGGGGTCAAGGACGAAGAATTGGGCGCAAACTGAATAAAACGGTAGGTTTCGATGCTTTTATCGGCATCATTTGACCCGTCAAGAGTGATGGCACGGCGTTTTTTCGCAATAGTACGCTGCTCAATCGGTATAGAAATTGTCGCCGAACCGCCTTCGCCTTCTTCTTCCAAAAAGTCGAAATTACAACGAATAGCATCTTCCGTGCGTGGCACCGTGCGCTGTTCACGCGACGGATGCCAGTAAACAACGCTATCCGGCGCTCCCAAATAACTCAGTGTTTGGATAACTTGTTTGCTCTGGTCAATTTTGAAGCGCCATTTGCTGATGCGCCCTTGCGTCGAGGCACGTAGCAGAAATTTTACGGCTGGAGGCGTGGATTCAAGCAGTGTGTCGGCAAGAGTGAGTGGGCGCAGAATATTCCACGCATCGGAGTAAATTTCCACACGGCGATTTTCCGCGTGAGCGGCTTCGGTACTGAGCGTGTTGGCTTCTGTGGGCAGCCCTCGTGCTTCGACGATAAGGCGTTCCATCGGGATACGCCAAACATCGCGCAAGTACGTCATCACCGCCTCGGCACGGCGCGTGGCAAAAGCGATATGGGATGAATCCGACCGCTCCTCGTCGGCACTCACGCAGCCAACAATGCGGACGCTGGCGATGGGATTTTCTTTCAGGCGCTTGCCGATGATGTTCAGCGCGTGATAATAGATGTCTAACGTTCCCCATTTCGCCATAATTTTTTCAGAAAAAGCGGCGGTTTGTGTCGGCAAAAGCCGTAGATACCGCGCTGCGAGGACATCACTGTTTTTGTCGAAAAAAATATAGGGCAGTAGCGGGTGCATCTGGCGCGAAAATGTTTCTTCC
>JAAFHM010000039.1 GCA_013298375.1 Ignavibacteria bacterium
TAATGCGCCTTGCAGGGCTTGCGCCCTGTGGAGTCTTGTGCGAAATTTTGGATGAAGACGGCACAATGAAGCGGCGGGATGCGCTGATAGAATTTGCACAAAAGCACAGCATGAAAATTATTACCGTCAAAGACCTGATAGCATACCGTTTGCAGACTGACAGGCTCGTAAGCAAAATCGCCGAAGCGGATATGCCAACGGAATTTGGCGAGTTCAAAATTATTGGCTATCAAAATGTCGTGGACGGCAAGGAACACGTTGCACTTATTAAAGGCAGATGGACGGAAGACGAAGCAGTATTGGTGCGGGTTCATTCGGAATGTTTGACGGGCGACGTGTTCCATTCGATGCGCTGCGATTGCGGTCTGCAACTCGAAGCGGCAATGCAACATATCAACGAAGCGGGCAAGGGCGTTCTGCTCTATATGCGCCAAGAAGGGCGTGGAATCGGGCTTATGAACAAACTTCGTGCTTACGCGCTGCAAGAACAGGGCATGGACACGGTGCAAGCAAACGTCGCGCTTGGTTTTCAGCCCGATGCGCGAGATTACGGCATCGGCGCACAGATTTTGGTGGATTTAGGTGTACGGAAAATGCGGCTTTTAACAAACAATCCCACGAAGCGCGTGGGATTGGAAAGCTATGGCTTGGAGGTTGTCGAGCGCGTTGCGATTGAAGTTCCGCATAATGAACGGAATATTGATTATATGCGCACCAAAAAAACGAAAATGGGACATTTGCTTCAGCATTTGTAATCGCGCCAAAATTCCTTCTTGTCGTACCGTATCTTTTTTGTATATTTGAAGTTCGCTTTTAGCACAAAGCCATTGCCCCAGCGCGGTTATGGCTTTGTTTTTTTTTATTGTTTTCGGGAATTTTTCACAATTTCGACCATGAGTACACAACCAATTTATTTGAGCAAAGAACGTTTGGCGCAACTGGAAGCCGAACTCAACGAAATGACCACCAAAGGTCGCGCAGAAATAGCGCGGAAAATTGGCGAAGCCCGCTCGCACGGCGACTTAAAAGAGAATGGCGATTATGATGCCGCCAAAGAGGAGCAGGGCTTGCTAGAACTGCGGATTAACAAAATCCAAGCGACATTGGGACGCGCCCGCACGGTCGAGGCGGGAGATTATCCGGCGGATAAAGTCTATATTTTGGCGAAAGTAAAACTTAAAAATAAAAAGAACAACACCACTGTTGAGTATATGCTCGTCAGCGAGGAAGAAGCCGATTTTGAAAAAAACAAACTTGCGGTGAACTCGCCCGTAGGACGCGCTCTGATGGGCAAAAGCGTTGGTGAAATTGCTGCGGTGAAAGTTCCTGCCGGCACGACGGAATACGAAATCTTGGAGATTTCTCGGTAAGGACAGCAAGTGCAATTTTTGTCGGTGTTCCTTGATATATTTTCCCGAAAAAAGAACGACACAGACTATTTCAAAAGTCTGCGAAGTGTCGTATCTTGCCTGTCATCAAATTATTATTTTCGGTCTATCTGAACACCAACATTTATGGTCAATGTTCTATTTGTTTGCTTGGGGAATATCTGCCGCTCACCAATGGCAGAGGGGGCTTTTCAATATCTCATCAATGAACGTGGGCTGCAAGACAAGATTTTCTGCGACTCCGCAGGAACATCGGGCTTTCACGCAGGCGAACTCGCCGACCCGCGCATGATGGAAACTGCCCGTGCGCATGGTATTGAACTGACGCATCATTCTCGCAAATTGGTTATTGAGGATTTCACCAGCTTTCAGTATATTATCTCCATGGACGGTCCCAACCTTGATATTATCTTGGCATTGCAGAAAAAAGCGGTGCAAGCGGGGTTACATGGCAGTCCGAAAGTCCTGATGATGCGCTCATTCGACCCCGAAGCAGGAGAAGCCGATGAAGACGTTCCCGACCCCTATTATGGCGGGTTGAATGGCTTCGAGGACGTATATCAAATGCTGACGCGAGCTTGTGAAAATTTTATGGATTTTCTCGAAAATTCCGAATTGAAATCGTTCAAAAAATAGATCTCTTCTCACCTTCAAGCCAGCAACCGCCGATGGATTCGATATTTATGAAAATTATTCGCCGCGAAATCCCCGCGACGATTGAGTACGAAGATGATGATGTGATTGCCATTAAGGACATTAATCCCATTGCCCCCATTCACATTCTCATCATTCCCAAAAAATTCATTCCAACGGTGAATGATGCCGTCGAAGCCGACGCACTGCTGCTCGGTAAAATGGTCTTAGTTGCCAAGCGCATTGCGTCGGAGAAAGGCGTTGCCGAAGACGGCTATCGGCTCATTATGAACGTCGGCAAAGGGGGCGGGCAAACGGTGTTTCATATTCATTTGCATCTTGTCGCAGGAAAGAATTTGCCCTTTGAAACGGCGTAAATCCTTAGTTGAAGTGTTCAGTCAAAAGAATTTGGCATAAAATTTGGTGTTCCGTGAAATTCGGCGTTGGTACAACAAGACTTTATCGTATCTTTGCCAGAACTCCACACGACGGCAGACAAATCAAGCATCTATTGTTCTTCTACACCTGATTCCGGGAGGAATGTAATCATGTCGCTTTTACAACGGTATAGCTCGGAAGAGGTTTCCACGCTCAATCTCGTTCCTTTATGGGTTTTCTACGCTGTCGCCGGAGCCGACAGTGTTATAGACCAGCGTGAAATCTCTGCATTCAAAAATATGCTCAAAGAAGCCGACAGGCTGAAAGACCAGTTTTCTCGTGAGATTCTCACGGCACTCTATGACCATTTCGACGATGTTGTTCTCAAATCAAAAAGCGAACAACCGATTCCGGGCATTGAAAAAGCAATGGACATTGTTTCGCGGAAATCCTCGCCTTCGGAAAGCGAAGAATTTAAGTTAGTGGTCTTTTCGATAGGTTGGTCGGTGGCGGCAGCTTCCGGCGATTTTACCGAAACAGGGGAAGGCTCAAATATTTCCGACGAAGAGATTGAAAACCTCACGCATATTGCCGATGCACTCAGTCTGAGTATGGCAAAACTGCGAAAAGTTATCGTCTCGAATGATGCGTCCAAAATTTGGAATGTCTTTTTGCAATAAATTTCTCTTCGTACCTTTCGGATAGACAAAACGCTGTCGTATTCGCCCCCTTGATAAAGGGGGAACGGGGGATTAAACGGCTCAATACCGCTTCAAATCTCACGTTATACGTGGAAAATCCCCCGTTCCCCCTTTGTCAAGGGGGCAAATGAGTGAGAATACCATGGAAGACTGGCAAGTTACCGATAACACAACCTTTTTACTTCTCATCTCTCAAGGAGCAGCACGCCATGATGGATTCGCAAATCACAATGTTTAGTGTCGAAGAGCTTGGCTCTATCTATATGGTTCCCTTTTGGGTCTTTTACCAAGTTGCCGGAGCAGATAGCGTTTTCGATGAACAAGAAACCGAAGCATTCCAAAGTATGCTCGACACAGCACCGAAACTGCGCGATGACTTTGCTCGTGCAATTTTTAGCAACATGAATTCCTCCTTTATTGATATTTTGCATAAAGCAAAAAACAACCCTACACGTGCCTACGAAGGTTTGCGCGAGGCAATGGATGTGCTGGATAAACTTCCACCTGATATTACTGCCGAGTTCAAAACGCTCGTCTTTGTGATGGGCTGGTCGGTGGCGGCAGCTTCCGGTGATTTCAGCGATACTGGTAGCGGCTCGAACATTTCTGAAGATGAAATTGATAATTTAGTCGTTGTTGCCGAAGTGTTGGGCTTGAGTTTCCCCAAACTGCAAAAAGTTATTACTTCCAGCGACGGCGATAAAGTCTGGAACTCGTTCCTCAAAGCAGCATAACGCCTTGCTGCAAAGAAAATTTACGGCACATTGTAGAGGATTGCATTGGTAGCGCGGATGGTTTTGAGAGTATCCGTTTACCCCGTGCAATCCTTTTTGCCATCGTGCGCTCATGTCATCACGTTTGACCGATTTCTTGTACCACAGCATTACTCAGGAAAGGCTATCACTCTATGTTGCTTGATGTTACGCATCTCGAAAAAGTCTATCCCAATGGCACTTACGCGCTCAAAGGGGTGAGTTTGTCGGTGCAAGAAGGCGAATTTCTCGTTGTTATTGGTCTGAGCGGTTCAGGAAAATCGACACTGTTGCGCTGCATTAACCGCCTCCATGAGCCAACAAGTGGTAGTATTCATTTTGAAGGGCAAGAAATCACGCATCTCAAAGGCAAGGAACTCCGCGGGTATCGTCGTCAAATTGGGATGATTTTTCAGCATTTTAATTTGGTAAAACGTCGTTCGGTCTTGGACAATGTGATTGCGGGGCGGTTGGGCGATTTGCCCGTCATGCAATCCCTTCGCGGCAAGTTTTCTTCGACGGTACGCGATGAGGCAATGGAAAAACTCACTATCGTCGGACTGGCAGACAAAGCATTTGCCCGCGCCGATGCGCTTAGTGGCGGGCAGCAACAGCGCGTCGCCATTGCGCGAACACTCATGCAGCGCCCGAAAATCTTGCTTGCCGACGAACCCGTTGCCAGCCTTGACCCCGCCACATCGCACTCGGTGATGCAATATCTGGAATTTATCAACAAAGAATACGGCACGACGATTATTTGCAATCTCCATTTCCTGAGCCTCGTGAGGCAGTATGCTTCACGGGTGATTGCACTAAAATCGGGCGAAATGATGTTTGAAGGAAGTCCCCACGAAATAGACCGCGCTTGGTTTACCCGCATTTATGGGGAAGAAGCGGTCGAAGTTGAAATTGAATAATTCCCGTTATGCTTCGCTCCCGCCTTGCTCCTACGCCGAGCGGCTATTTGCATCTTGGCAATGCATTTTCGTTTTTGCTGACCTGGCTTGTGGTGCGCAAGCAGCATGGACACTTACATCTCCGCATAGACGATCTCGACGCAGACCGCGCCAAACCTGACTATTACGACGATATTTTCACGACGCTTGATTGGCTGGGCTTGGATTGCGATTCCGGCGCTCGCAACACCTATGATTGCTTGCGAAACTGGTCACAAAAGCACCGTTTGAACGAGTACCATCAAGCACTCATGCGGCTTGCGGATGCGGGCGAGATTTTTGCTTGTGAATGTTCGCGCTCATTGTTGACGACAATAGCCAGCAATGGCGTTTATCCGGGAGAATGCCGCGCAAAAGGCATTCCACTCACGCAAAGTAATACGGCTTGGCGTGTGCGACTCGTGGAAGGCGCATCAGATGTACAGTTTTACGATGCCGCGCAAGGGGAAATGAGTATGGATGCGGCACGTGCGCAAGGAGATGTGATTGTACGCCGCCGCGATGGTATTCCTGCCTACCACATTGCATCCTTAGTGGACGACACGCTGGATGCAATCACACTTGTCGTGCGGGGTGCAGATTTACTGCCTTCCACAGCCGTCCAGATTGCACTGGCACAAAAACTTGGTTTGGCGGGCTTTCCCACTGCGACATTCCTGCACCACGCGCTTCTTACCGAAGATTCCGGCAAAAAGCTCTCCAAGTCGCATGATTCCTTGTCGCTCAGGGCAATGCGTGAAAATGGCACATCGGCGGAAGAAGTGATAGCGCGGTGCGCGGTGTTGATGGGGTTTGATACGCCATACTCAAGTCTGCAAGCGCTTTTGGAGGCGTTTTCTCTTGAAAAATTTCCTCAACGTTGAATAATTATTATCGTTCAATCTATTGTGGCAATTCTGCTGACCGCTCTGTACGCACAAATGCTGCTGCAATCCGCAGTTCGTACCATTCCACTTCCCCATACATCGCCGCACGAATATCTTTCAAAAATGCTTCGGGGCGAATCTGTAAGAACTCTTTGACGGCATCATACAATTCTTCTCGTACAAAACGCTCTCGCGGCAGCGCCACGCCTTGCTCTAGGGCAATTTGAATATGCTGCGCAATTGTTCCCGGATTCAACCGCCGCTTTTCAGCAACTTCCTCCACACGCAAGCCGGAGCGCAGCATAACGAGGGTTCGCTGCACGGCATCGGGCAGACTTTCGAGGTCGGAACCGCTTTCGGCGGCTCTATGCCTCAAGAAACCTTGCACTGCTTTGAGAAACATGGGCGCAAAACGGTAAATGCAAACATCGCTTAAATGCTGCACCTCACGCTTCATCTCGTGAACATTACGTGGAAGCGCGTTCACAAGAGCCGTCAGTGCGCGGTCATGCACAACAACGTGCGGAGAAATGCGGTAGAGCGAGGCGACATCGTTGCGGAGACGCTGCGCTTGGGCAAAAAGTTCGGGATACGAGCATACATCACGGTTGTAGCCGTCGAGTTCCGTTGGCTCTGGCACCGATGGAAGGCGCGATGCACCAAGTGGCGTGAGAAAGACTGTCGGGAAGCGCTCTTCGGTAATGCTCAACCATTGCGCATTCAAGGCGGTTTGTACAACTTCACTCACCTCCTGCTTAGAAAACTTCGCACCCGCACCGAAACTGGGTGTGCGGTGCAAACCAAATTTCTGCACACGCTCCGCCGATTTTTGCCCCAGCACGACTTCTGCCAGTACGCTTTTGCCAAAGCGCCCGTCGAGTTCTGCTGCCGCCATGAGGATTTTTTGCACAAGAAATTGCTTTCGTTCTGAAAAATATTCTTCTGCTTTCGATACCTTTTCCGCCTGTTTACAGGAAGAACAGCGCCCGCAATGCGGCTCGACTTCAAGCGCTCCAAAATATGCCAAGAGCGTATCTCGCTTACAATCTGGCGTTGTGGCATATCGCTCGACCATTTCCAATTTATTCAGCGCCCGTTCGCGGCGAAGAAGATGTTTTTGCCAATCAATCGGAAGGCTTTGAGCAAGATGTTCTTTGGGAAAGCGCTCCATCAAAAGCGTGATTCCATCAGACATTCCGGGCGGTTCAAATTTCACTAAGCGCCCGTACTCAAACGCCCGCACCGCTTCTAAAAATTCTTCTGTCGGAACGCCGTGTTTGCGCCAGACTTCGAGCATATCAAATTCCACCGGCTCATGGAAGGCGGCACTTCCGGCAAGTCGCATGAGCGCATTGAGGGCGTTGCGCTTGCGTTCCGGCACGTTGCTGTGGTATTCGCGGAGGCGCTCCCGCGTTGCCAAGAACTGCACCCGTGCCAAACTCCCCGCCGTACCGCGTCGCAGCACGTTTGCCCGCTCCAAAAGATTGACAGCGGCTCCAGCTTCGCCCGCATGAACGCCCATCATTGCGCCCAATCGGGCATCGCTGAGTGACGAAGGTTTGACGGGTTTTTCGCCGAGAGCTGCGCCAGCACTGTCGTAGAGCAGCGTGTAGGCTTTTTCAACCATTTCTATCGGCGGAAAGGTGCATTGCAAGAAAAACTCCATCAAACGGCGGTCACCGGGCGAGTAGAGCAATGTACAATCGGCAGTAGCGCCGTCACGCCCCGCCCGACCTGCTTCTTGGTAATATGCCTCAAGCGAAAGTGTCAGATCGCAATGAATCACGTTGCGGACGTTGGCTTTGTCAACGCCCATGCCGAAAGCGTTGGTGGCAACAATCGTGTTACATTCGCCACTCAAAAATTTCTCCAATACCGAGCGGCGAAAACCGTCGCCCATACCGCCATGATACGGTACTGCCGGAAGATTGTAGGCGCGAAGCGCTTCGGTGAACTGTTCAACACGCTTACGCGAACCGCAATAGACAATATTCGCACCGCCGGAAGCCGCGCAAATATCGGCAACACGGACGGTTTTATTATGTTCCGCCTCGACGACGTAATTCAAATTTGGACGGTCAAACCCGCGAACAAAACTTTCCGCATCGCGCATTTTTAGCTGCACCAGCACATCGTCCTGTACCTCTTGCGTGGCAGTCGCCGTCAGCGCGATAATCGGCAAGCGCCCCAATGCGGCATTTGCATCGGCAATACCCAAATATGCCGGACGGAAATCATGCCCCCAATCCGAGATGCAGTGCGCTTCGTCCACCGCCATAAACGACCATTCTATGCGCTGCATTTCGTCCAAAAACTGCTTACTTTCGAGGCGCTCCGGCGCAACATAGATCAACTTGTACGCACCTTCTCGTGCGGCTTGCAAGCGGCGACGAATTTCGTCAAACGGCAATGATGAGTTGATAAAACAGCCCGGAATACCTGCTTTGTCCAGTGTCCGCACTTGGTCGTGCATGAGTGCAATGAGCGGAGAAATAATCAACGCCGTGCCGTCCATCATCAAGGCGGGAATTTGATAACAGAGCGATTTTCCGCCGCCTGTGGGCATAACAACAAAGGTATCGCGGCATTGCAGGATGGAACGCATCACTTCCATCTGTCCGGCACGAAAACTGGTGTGTCCGAAATACTGGCGAAGCAGTGTGAGTGCCAGTCGGTCGTTGTAGGTGGATGGTGTTGTAAGATGTGGTTGCGGTACAGAATCAAGCATAATGCGCTATTTCGCCCAATTTGATGATAAAACGTCACTGTTCCATTAACCCAAAAACGCCGCAACTGCCTCAGCCGTACGCCGCCCCGATACCATTGCGCCTTGGATAGAGGCTGTGTCGCGGTGATCGCCCGCCACAAAGATACTTTCGGTCAATCGCACGGGGCGCTCTGGGGGGGTGAGCGCAGGTGGGGTTTGGTCGGGCAAAGCGTGTTCAACTCGGTAGGTGCGTAGATGCCGCCAATTGTGGGCTTCTGCACCAAACCATGCCGTCATTTCCTTCCGAACCGCCGTGAGCAACGTTTCATCGTCCGTCTGCGGCGAACCAATGATACTCACCGAGATAAGCGCTTGCTCATCTGGTGCATAAAGTGGAGCGAGATTGCTAGGAACGCAGATATTATTCACCAGACCACGTCCTGTGCCGTTCAACACCAATATCGGCTCGGAAAGTGGCGCTTCGGCGGCAGCAAAATATAGGCACGTTGTAGAGCGGCTTTTGGGCGCTACAAAGGCAGGGCGATTCGCAGGCATCGTGGCAATAAGATGGGATGCGGTCTGCGCGTTGGTAGCGACAATGACGGCTTTTGCCCGCAATGCCTCGCCCGATGCCAAGCGTACGATTGCGCCTTCGGCATCTTCTTCCAGCGAGGCAACGGGGGTTTGTAAGCGGATGCGCGAAGAATCCAAACGAAGCGCCATTTGACGCGGAATCCTTGCCATACCTGCCGCAGGAAGTGTCGCTTTGCCGGAGGCGAACATTTTGAAAACAAATTCAAACATTCGGCTGGAAGTGTCAAGTTTGCTATCAAAAAAAACACCACCTAAAAATGGCGTAAAAAAGCGCTCCATCATCCGTTCACTAAAGCCGAAAGCCCGCAAATATTCGCTCGTTGTACGTTCTCGCCGTTCAAAAATATCATCCAACGAACTGCGCTCCAGCATTGAGCGCAAGGTCAGCATCGCAAATTTATCGGAGAAAGAGCCAATCGGTGCAAACAGCGTGGAAAGCGCGTGTTGGGGGTGTTCGAGCGGGTTAGAAACGGTCGCAAAGGTATTGCCAAGCCAAATTTTTGCTCCGGCATGAAAAGGGCGAAGATTGAGGTCGCCGTAATCCAAGATATGACGCGCTTCGGGGTAGGCATCCAGCAAAATCTGAAAGCCTCTATCCAGCAAAAATCCGTCAACCTCATCGGTGGCAACACGCCCGCCTACGCGGTCGCTTGCTTCGAGAATCTGCCACGATTGGTTACGTTTACTGAGTTCGAGCGCTGCGGACAAGCCCGCAAGCCCAGCGCCGATGATGATGGTATCGTGCATGATATTTTCAATGAAAGAATCAAATTACTGCTTCGCATGAAGCGACCACAACAATTTATTTTTGAGCAAATCATAATACGAGTTTTGCACCCGTTTGAGCAGTTTCACGACGCGCTCCGATTTGCGAATCGTGATTGATGCGCCTTCTTCCACATTGGAAACAATCTGCCCGTCGGCAACTAAACTCGTTATGCCGCTTCCAACGCCGGGCGTAAGGACAATTTCGACCGTGTCCGGCGCAACAAGTGGGCGCATATTCAGCGAATGTGGCGAAACAGGCGTAAGAACAACCACCGAACACGTCGGCGCAATAATCGGACCACCACTCGACAGCGAATATGCCGTCGAACCCGTCGGCGTGGAAATAATCAACCCGTCGGCGTGATATTCCGCCACCGGTACGCCGTCAATGGTCGTGGCAATCGTCATCATGCGGGCAAAATCTTTTTTATGAATCACAAAATCGTTCAGCGCGTAAATCATTTCATTCAAATTTTCCTGCCCTTCCAGTTTGACGCTGGTTTCCAAAATAACGCGGTCTTCGATGATGTAATCGCCTGTTTGCAGCGCCGTGAAACACTCTTCCAGTTCCGTTCTGGAAAATTCTGCCAAAAAGCCCAAATGCCCAAGATTTACGCCCATAATGGGCAATTCACTGGCGAGAAACTGCTTGGCGGCTGCCAGCATCGTTCCATCGCCACCGAAGGAAACAATGGTGTCAACGTGTTTGTCGAAATCGTTATACTCCACAGCGTTTATCAGCGCTTGCGTGGCAGTATCAAAACGCCGCACCACATCCGGCTCTGCACAACATCTCATCCCTTTACTGCGCAAAATACGTGCTGCTAACTCCGTACAAGCAATAGCATCGGGTTTGGTGGTGTTGACAAAAAGTCCAATTTGTTTCATAGCATGAGCAAATACTTTGTTCAAGTGCTTGGCTTATTGTAATTTTTCAGCATGATGGTAGAAGCGGAATAGTACCATCCATATCCATCTCGCTCTCTTTATTGTCCGGCGGAAAACGCCTCAAAATACACAAAAACCATGAAAATTCTAGTGTTCATTGCCGCAATAATCGTACTTGCCTCTGCAAGCGCCCTACCGTCCTTTGCGCAGCCGCCCAATGCTGAATATTTCCTGCAAGCGCGTCACAAAGACAACATTCCCCTTCCGCGCTATACCGAGCGGCGGCGGAGCGTCTTAGCAACAATGTCGCCAAAGTCGCTTGCTGTCTTTGTTGCAGCAGATGTGCGCAATCGCCAAAACGATGTGGATTACGAATATCGCCAAAGTAGCGATTTCCTGTATTTATGCGGATTTCCCGAAGCAGAATCTGTGCTGATGCTGATTCCGGGCGGGCTGGTATTGCCCAAAGCGCTGGATTCAAGCGGTGCGCGACATGAAGCATTGCTCTTTGTCAAAAAACGTGATTTATACTTGGAAATGCGCTCCGGCAGCATTATCGGTGCAGACCGTGCAACGGCGCTCTTTGGCGTGAAAGCGCTTGAGAATGCGAATTTTGCAACGGTACTCGGAATGCTGCTTGCGCCGGAAGATTCTACGCTCAGGCGCGATACGGTCTTTGCCACAACCTTCCCCACCAGCTCTGTCACAGAACCGCTTTCGGGCGAAGTGGTCAATATGGAGCGCGAGGCGCGATTGCGCTTGCAAAAGCAGTATCCACGCGCCCTTATCCGCTCTCAAAAGCGTCTTTTGGCGGATATGCGGCAAATCAAGGACGCGGACGAACTCCGTATTTTGCGAAAGGCTGTAGATATTTCGATTGCCGGACACCGCGCCGCAATTGCCGCCACCAAGCCCAACGTCTATGAATACGAAGTCGAAGCCGCTATGGAAGCCGAGTTCAAGCGTTTGGGTGCGGAAGATGTTGGCTATGCCTCCATCATTGGTGCGGGTGCAAACTCCTGCATCCTGCACTACACCTCAAGCCGTCGTCAGGCAGAGACGGGCGAAGTATTGCTGATGGACTCCGGCGCGGAGCTGTTCGGCTACACCGCCGACATTACCAGAACAATTCCCGTGAGCGGAAAGTTTTCCCCGGAGCAGCGTGAAATCTACAATCTTGTCTATGTCGCACAGGAAGCCGCTATCAAGGAGTACCGCAAGGGCGTAGATTGGCGCTTGCCGCATAGTCGCGCTGTGGAGGTGATTCGCACGGGGCTTCTGAAACTTGGTATTATCACCAATCCTGATGACTATAAACTGTATTTTCCGCATGGTTCGGTTCATTACATTGGCTTGGATGTCCACGACGCGGGGAATTACGCCACCTTCCAACCGAATATGATTCTTACCTGCGAACCCGGCATTTACATTCCTGCCGGAAGTGCTTGCGATAAAAAATGGTGGAATATTGGTGTGCGAATTGAGGATGATATTCTCGTTACCGACGGCGATCCCATCAACGTCTCTGCCGCATTGCCGCGCCGTGTGGAGGAGATAGAAGCGATGATGAATGCTGGTACAGTGCCGCGCAAAAAACGATAAACACGATTGTTCTCATAAGTTCCTCGTCAAAAGTATTTTGGTATTTGACCCTTCGATTTCTATGACCTTAGCAAGGCTCAGGGTGAATACCTCTTCAGTCCTCATGCTGAGATTGTCGAAGCATTATCGCAAAATTTTTGTCAAAGAACTTATGACTCGCCGGACGGTCAAGAAACCGCCCGACGAGGTTTTACAATCTTTCGCCCGAAAGGGAATAATAACATTGGGGTGCAGATCATTGTGCAACGGAGCAAGGATTGATGCGGGTTTGAAATTTTCATGCGGTTGCGATAAAAAAGAGGGCATCTCAAATAGCCCAACGAAAAAAAACAAAAGACCGCGCCAGAGGCAAATTGACGAGAATATCTGTATGGGTTACAAAGAACCTCCCCACCCTCCTTATTGCCGCTTTCCAAGTACCGTAAAAAACGCCTTTTCTGCGTCTTGTCTTTGTTGTATTTTCGTGGGTTATCATCAATCATCCCGAATCGCCGCATGAATATTGCTTTTATTATCCACAATCAAGCCGAAACAGGTCCGTACTGGAAAGTGTTGGAACAGTGCGCTGCCTACGTGAAGTTCGGTCATAGTGTCACGATCTTCGCTACATCCAAGACCAATCGCCTTCAAACACGTGTCGTAATGCGGGACGGAGTGCGCGTCGTCGAAGCGCCGGATATGCTTTGGGGGAAATTACGGCAAGGTGTTGACCTCTGGAATGCGCTTGTGCGCTGCCGCGTTGCAAAAAAACTGCACCGGGAGCAGCCGTTTGATGTTGTTCATGCGGTAGACTGCCGTCCGAATGTGATTATTCCGTCGCTCTATATGCAGCGCCGCCTCGGAATGCCCTTTATTTTATCGTGGTGGGATTTATTCGGCAAAGGCAGTACGCGCTTTGGAAAACTTTTTGCTTTGACGGTGGGGAATATTGAAGGATGGCTTGAAACGGGCTTTCGGAAGTATGCTGATGGTGCAACGACGATTACGTCGTATCTTGCGGCACGGCTGGCGGCAACAGGTTATGCGCCAGATCGCATCGAAGTTCATCATCTTGGCGTGGACACGAGCCAAGAACCACTTTCATACACCGATGCGCGGGCTTGGCTTCAATCTGAGTGCGGTATTGCGCCGAATGAATCGGTATTCTGCTTTGCCGGAACGATTTACGAGTCGGATTTTGCCCTTTTGCTCAAAGCACTGGATAATCTTAAAAGCCAGAACATCGCATACAAACTCGTCTGGGTCGGCAAACATGAGATTCCGACGGATGTTTGCGCCGAGTACAATATCCTCAGAACGGGCATTGTACCAACAATGCAGGAGGTCTATCGGTATTTTGCTGCCGCCGATGCGTGTATTTTGCCAATGGAAGTGAACGATGCGAATGCAGCACGTTGGCACTCAAAAATGACCGACTACCTCAATGCCGGTGCGCCGGTGGCGCTAACGCCCGTGAGTGATTTTCCCAAATATTTCAAGGAAAACGCCATTGGTTGGCTTGCGGCTTCGGGTACGCCGGAAGACTTTGCCGAAGCGCTGAAGATGGCACTTGAAGCCGCGCCCAGCCGCGTTCAGTATGGAGAAAATGCCCGTGCATTTATGAAGCGCGAACTGGATGTACGGGCAATAGCCGGGCGGACTTTACAATTTTATCAACGATGTATTGACGAACACAAAGGACAACCACGATGAACAATCAACGAACAGCTCTTATCGTCGGCGCAAGCGGACTTGTTGGCGGGCATTTGCTGCGAATGCTTTTGAACGATGATGCGTACTCGCGTGTCACCGTGCTTGTGCGTAAGCCGCTTCCCGTCAATCATCCCAAACTTACTCAGGAAACCGTTGATTTTGCGCGGCTTTCCGATGTGGCGGGCAGAATCACGGCACAGGATGTTTTTTGCACCCTTGGCACAACTATTGCCAAAGCAGGTTCGCAAGCGGCTTTTCGCAAGGTGGATTATGAATATCCCCTCCAAGTCGCGGAAATGGCGCTATTGCGAGGCGCGGAACAGTATTTGATTGTTACCGCCATTGGCTCAGATGCGCGTTCGCCTATTTTTTACAGCCGCGTCAAAGGCGAAATCGAACAAGCAATTGAGGCACTGGGCTATAAAACGACCGTAGTATTTCGACCATCATTTTTGGCGGGAGACCGCGCCGAATCTCGCTTGGGCGAAACTCTTGGCATTGCTATCGGCAAATTCTGGGGCTTTGCAATGCTTGGACCCTTGGCGAAATATCGGGTCATTGATGCCGAGGTTGTTGCCGATGTGATGATACGAGAAGCCAAGCGTGGTCTTGCGGGACGGCGTATTCTCGAATCCGATGCAATTCAAACGGCGCACGACAAAGCATGAAACCCAGTAGTGTAGTAGCATTAGTCTCATTTTCATCAGAGCATTATGACCGAAACGGGCAAAAAATATAGCTTTTCCAAAGCAATTTTGTTATTTCTTGATGTGCTGACGGCGCTTTTGGCAGTACAAATTATTTTTGCCTTTCGTACTTCCGAGACGGTTATCGCCTTCTCGCGCAAGGCTGGTGCGCTCTACAAGACGGAGGCGTTTATTTTTTATACACTTGCAGCGCTATCATTGCCACTGTTCTTTAGACTCAATAATCTCTACAAATACCGCGTCATTGCTAACGCCACCGACCAAATTCCGCAGGTGATAAAGTCCTATTTTACGCTCGGAATGGTTTTGTTGGTCTTGTTGTTTTTCTTTCAAGACCGTGTAATGGCTACGTCAGCGCGTGGTTTTTGGCTGGGATTTGAGATTTTGGGCATCGTATTGGTGAGTATAGAACGTGCAATAGTGGCGCATTTTGTGCGGCGGCGGAAGTTTTTGCGGGATGAAATCGTTGCAAAAAAAGTGTTGATTTTAGGTGCTGGTCATGCCGGAGAAACCTTTGCTTTGCGTGTGCTGAACGACCCCGAACTTGGAATTGAGACGGCGTATTTTCTGGACGATGATGCGAAAAAAATTGGGAAATCGCTTTTGGGCTTTCCCATTTTAGGCACCTCCGACGATGTTCAAAGTTGCGCAATTGACGTGGGAGCCGATGAGATCTACATTACCATCAATGCCATCACCCGCGAACGCCTGTTGGAACTGATTGAACAATGTAAAAAAACAAAATTACCAATAAAGGTTTTTTCCCGACATTTCCGTATCGTGCAGGGAGAAATGGAAGGGCGTATCGTCTCCGGCGCACTGGAACTGCCCTCGCAAATGACGATTCATCCGGGGCTTGTTGCCAAGCGGGTTGTGGATATGATTGCCGGAACGGTGATTTTCCTTTTAGCGTTTATTCCGGGCATTATTATTGCGCTCGTGATTTGGCTGAGTTCGCGGGGTCCGATTTTTTATCTGTCCTATCGCATCGGCAAAGGCGGGCAGCCGTTCAAAATGTTCAAGTTTCGGACAATGTATTTGAACGACGAAACCGAACACCGTGAAACAGCCGAGCAGCGCTTAAAAGAAGGCGTTCATATGGGTAAACCCGAAAATGACCCGCGCATCACGCCGATTGGTCGGATTCTTCGCAAGTACAGCATTGACGAATTTCCGCAGATTCTGAACGTCTTACGTGGCGAAATGAGCCTTGTCGGACCGCGCCCTTGCTTGGATTATGAGATGCAATATTTTGAGGATTGGCACAAACGTCGGTTTCTTGTTTTGCCGGGCTTAACGGGGCTGTGGCAGGTCACGGGGCGGCAAATAGATGGATTGAGCCTCCATGACGCGATGATTCTGGATGTTTTCTACGCTGAGAATTTTACGATATGGCTGGATATAAAAATTTTGCTCAAAACAATTCCAGTGGTATTGTTTGGCAAAAGCAAGGTTTAGTGCGGTCTGAGGGAAAGAATTATTGTTGGAGAAAATCATCCAAACGCCGTAAACTCAGGGTTGTGCCGTCAAATTCGGCATACGTGCGGTGATTGAGCCAATCGCCTGTATTGATGTACAAGCCGCTTCCCGTCTTGTGTTCAAAACGTTTTTCGACAGGCTTATGAAGATGTCCCATCAGCACAAAATCGCATCCTTCCTTGATTTTTTCCTCTGCAAATGCCTCCAAGCCGTTGCGCTCATTCCCAAATTGCTTTTCGCTGGTATAGGCACGGCTTTTGCGCGAAGCACGGGCGGCAATACCGACACCAACGTCGGGATGAAGCCATTTCCACGCCCAGAGCGCAAGCGGATGACGCAAAACAGACCGCAAGATGAGATAGCCTGTGTCGTTGAATGCTTTGCCGTCGCCGTGAGCAAGGTAAAAGCGCTTGTTGTGGAGCGCCAGAGCGAGGTCGCCTTTGTGAATGGTGATGCCCAATTCTTCTTCAAAAAATGTCTGATGCCCAAAGTCGTGGTTTCCCATGAGATAATCCACCGCAATTCCGCTATCGGCATAGTCTGCCAGCGCCGCAAGAGTGCGCACGTGGTATTTGGGGACAACGGTTTCATATTCAAACCAATAATCAAACAAGTCCCCCAAAACAAAAAGCCGCTCACAGTGCGGCTTTGCTAGGGTTAAAAATTGCAGAAGGTCGCGCTCACGCTGTTTGTCGGCGGTGCGCTCACCAAGACCAAGATGCTGGTCG
>JAAFHM010000627.1 GCA_013298375.1 Ignavibacteria bacterium
TTTTCGCATTTACGAAAAATTTTGCTCGCTTTTTCATCACCACCCATTTCGCAAATGCTCCTTCCCTTCACACTCGACACACCAACGATTCTTGTTCTCTTGGCGTTGGCAGCGTGGTTTGTCTTTTTCACCATCATTGGCATAAACGGACTTTCGCTCAAAAATTTGCGCCAAAATGCGTTCGTCCAGCCAGTAATATTGCCACGCCTCAGCGTCATCGTCGCGGCGTGTAATGAAGAAAAAACTCTCGAAAAGGCTCTCCAATCCTTGCTTGCCACCGATTATCCCGATGTCGAGTTTCTTATCGTCAACGACCGCTCGACCGATGGAACAGGCGCAATTATTGACCGCATAGCGCTTCACGACAAGCGCGTTAAGCCGTTGCATATCGCAGTGCTTCCTGATGGCTGGCTTGGCAAAGTTCATGCCCTGCACACCGCATCCAAAGAGGCTTCTGGTGAATTTTTGCTTTTTACCGATGCCGATATTCACTTTGCGCCCGATGCTCTCACGCTTGCCCTTTCCCTCGCCGAAGCGCAACACCTTGACCATCTTGTCGTCGTTCCCGAAACCCGCAAGCCCGCTTCTTCCAGTGCTTGGCAGCAATGGTTGGTATCCGTTACCATTGCGGGCTTTGCATCGCTGTTTCTGTTTAGCCTCCGCTTGCGAAGCCTTCGCAACCCCCAATCATCGGCATTTGTCGGGGTAGGAGCCTTTAACCTCGTGCGTACAAGCGCTTTTCGGAAGACGTTGGGCTTTGAATGGCTTAAAATGGAAGTTATTGACGACCTTGGTTTGGGAATGATGATGAAACGCTCCGGTGCGCGGTGCGATGCTGCAAACGGTGTCGGGGCGCTGCATTTGGAGTGGTATGCCACCTTTGGCGAGATAGCGCACGGCTTTGAGAAAAATTTCTTTGCGGGGTTCGGGCGCTATCGTTGGCGAGTGATGCTCTGGCGGGTGTCGCAGATTGCCGCGATGGTGCTACTGCCCTATCTTGCGGCGTTGTGGGCGCTTTGGACGCATGGGAACACGTTTCTCTGCGCTCTGGTGCTGTGTGTCCATTTTGTGTTGCCACTACTGGCGACCTTGGTGATGCGAAAACGGCTGCCGCTTGAGCCGATATTTTTCGCCACGATGCCGCTCTCCTTTCTTTTAACCATAGCGCTCATGCTGCGTTCAGCATGGCAAACTACGCGCAAGGGCGGAATTGCGTGGCGCGGGACGTTCTACCCGCTTCAAACCTTGCGGAAAGAGCAGCGCGTTCAAATGTAAACCAACAATATCGCTACTCGACAGTTACCGATTACCCCAATTCCATGTCGTTTCGCCCCAAACTTGTTGTGCATCTGCAAAGAAACTGTTACTTTTGTACAAGTATCTTCTCTCACAACCCTTTTTGGCGGCGAAGATATTCTCTCAACAACGACTCAAATATATTTTTCACCATCCTCATTTCTAGGAATTGTCATGATGACACGCACATTCAAAACCCTCGCTTTCGCTATGACCTTCGCGGTTATGCTCCCCGCTCTCGCGTTCTCGCAAGGCGATGAAATCTTCAAAGTGATTGCTTGCAAAGGCAAAATCACGCTCAAGCGTACACAGAAACTCGTCACCGTTGGCTCCGGCTTAACTTCGACTGATTTGCTCAGTATGGAAGGACCTGTCTATCTCGGCTTGGTTCACAAAAGCGGCAAAGCTGTTGAACTTCGCAGTGAAGGCTCTGTCATGGTGAAAGACCTCTTGAAAAATGTTTCTGAAAAATCCAATGGCATGGATAAACTGGTCGGTTTTGTTGTTAATTCGGTCAAAGGCGCTGAAGAAGGCAAAAACATCAAGAGCGCAAGCGTGGAAATGTCGCTGAACGTCAACAAACTCCGCCTTATTTCGCCACGCACCACCAAAACGATTGACGATGAAATGACCTTTACGTGGCACGGTTCGGTAGATGGCAAACCAGCAAACTACCTCTTCACCATCACCGACGCAAGCCAAACCGTTCGCTTCAAAAAAGAATTAACCGAAACACAGTTGGCAGTGAATTTGAAAGCGTTGAATTTGGAAAAAGACCGTTGCTACTACTGGAGCGTCACGCAGACTAACGCACAAGTTCCTGCGGAAAGCTATTGCTTCTACATGATGAACGATGCAGAGACGGCATCCTTGAGCGGTCAGCTTCAAACCTTGCGTCAAGAGCAAGGCACACAAGCTGGTGCATTGGACAAATTGATGCTTGGTGCGTTCTATGAGCAAAACGGCTTGACGTACCGCGCAATGACGGCGTACAAAGACGCAGCAGCAATGGGCGGCGATGTAGAAATCTTCAATGATTCCTACCGCGAGTTTCTTCGCCGCACGGGTGTTGACTATGAGACCATGAAATTGATGGTGAAAGAGCAGAAATAAGAAAACATTTGCCCTTTGCTGCCGAAATAGTTTGAAATCACCGAGAAGACTTGTAAATTTGCAAGTCTTTTCGGTTTTTTTATGGCTTCCGAAGCCTCAACGCCTTGTCAATTCTTGCTTCCATTCCTTACAACGGCAATTCGTATAAATTTTTTTCACTCAAACTTCTTGTAACAAGCTATGAATATCCACGAGTACCAAGCAAAAGCGCTGCTCCGCAAATATGGCGTTCCTGTGCCGACGGGTCATGTTGTCCATTCGCCTGAGCAGGCAGGGGAGATTGCGTTCAAAGAATTCGTCCAAAAAGGGCATAAAGTCATTGTGATCAAATCACAGATTCATGCCGGCGGGCGCGGCAAGGGCGTTGTGCATGATGTTGCCTCCGGCGCGGCTCAAGAAATAGACGGCAAGCAGGTTCGCGGTGTATCGGTGCTGTTGGAAGGAAACCTTGCTGACCGCGCGTACAAAATTGCAAAAGCAACTATTGGTAACAAAC
>JAAFHM010000020.1 GCA_013298375.1 Ignavibacteria bacterium
TTTCTATTATATGCTGTGCATTAAGCATGATACCTCTTTTCTTGATGCTGTACAGTGTGGTTACTTTACAAATCAAGGAAGAGGTATGCTTTTTTACTACTCTTTTTTAAAATGTCCAGACTATTGATATTCAGCAAGTGAATTTGAATAGTCAATAAATCATCTTCTTTTATTTCAGAATCGCCTGGATAAATTACTTCTCCTGTTCTTGGGTTTCGCCCTTGAAATAGCTGTTGGATTTCGTCGTCTTCGTCCAGCTTACGGGTTCTTCCTGCCCAATTATCAATAGAATTTCCACTCATCAAATAAATCAAACATTCATCTTCTGGGTGTTCTTCAATGTAGCTTTTCAAAATTCCACGTAAACTCGAATAAGTAGCAGAATCGCTTTCCCTTGTGTAACGAAGTTTATTCAGCAAGTACTCTAAACAATCTTTGATTGTTATTCTTGCAACTAAATGTTTTTGTTCTTCCGTCCGGTTTGGATGTCCTGTATCTTGTGAAAATTTTGTAGCGTTGTTTTGTAAAAAAGCAAACAAAGATTCTCTGTTTGTATCAATCAGTTCTTCTGTGTCGTGTGGTGCATTTATTCTGAACCAATCATTGCCAAAAGTATCTCTGTCCAAATCATCATAAATCACATTACGCCTTGTCAGATTAAGCATTTGGTCTAATACTGCCTCTCTGTCCCAATCGTTCAAATGTTTGTTGTTGAGGTCAAATTCTAAAAGTCTGTTTCGTACATCTTCTTCGTGTGCCACAATGAAATTGTATGAATCAATCGTTACTTGGTCGAGAAAAACACGGCAAAATCCTAAATAATTTCTTTTGTAACCGAAAAACCTTGCTCGCTGCTGAATAGTATCAACGTTTCCTGTTCCTATATTTCTCGGCATATAAGTTACCGTCAATCCTTCAACGGTAAAACCTCTATCCATAGATTGCCCACCAATCAAAATCCAAGAATAGGAATCGTTCCAAGGAATTTGAGGTGTTTCACCGTTTCGTGAGTTTACCTCTACAATTTGTGTGTATCGTATTGCGTGAATTAGGTTTGTTCCCGTTAGTTCCTCAAATGATTGTAAGTTTGAAACAGTTTGCTGCAATTGGTTGTATGATTCTCTAAATTCTTTAAGCAATTCTCGTCTATCTTCATTGTCATTTCCCGACAATAATCTTTGCCAACTATTGCAAGTATTACGAATCCAATGTGTAAAATCGTTATGGTCTCCTTGCAATCTTGAGGGATGAACAAGCATTGTTCTATTTCTTTGGTCTTTGTTTATTTCGCCTGCAACAACGCCTAGAAAATAAATTCGCAAAGCACTTTTCAGACTTTCAGGAATTTCAAATAATTGATTATTATTTGTTGAAATTTCGTTCGCTGGAATTTCTACAATCAAATTCGGATTATTCCTAAAAAATTCAATTCCACCTGTGTATTCTTGTCCGGGAGTTAAGAGCTTTATAAAATTTGGCGAAAGTCTATCCATAATGTTGATGAATAGATTTGCTTGTGGAGTTGCAGTATATTGTAAAAATGTATGGTGAGGAAAAACAGAACGTAAAGCGGAAATTCGCCTATAAATTGTTGAAACTTGGTTTTCGGTTAGATTTTCTACTTCAATGCCTTGACGTGCTGCCCTTCTCGCTCTCGTGTTCAAACTGGCTTGGTCGCCCTCATCATCAATTATCAATGTTGGAACTCCTTGCAGATTTTGCCCCTGTAGAATATTGACCAAACTATTGAGATGAGATGTGTTCTTCATTACAGTAATGAGCAAGGTTCTATATCTGTCATTTGGAAAAGTAGGGTCTGCCCATTGTGCTAATGCCGTTTCAATAATTTCTGCGTCTTGCTTTCTACTTGGGTTTGGAAGCAACGTCCATTTCCTGTCAAAACGTGAATTCAATCTCAAATCATTTGATAAACGTTGTGTCGATTGGTTTACTAAGTTTGTTGAAACACCTGCAATCACAATAACGATTTGATAGTTATTGTCTCGTGCCAACGCTGTAAGCGTTGTAAAGGAAAGCGTTTTACCACTTTGCACATAACCAATCACAATTCCTGTTTCATTGTTGGTTGGGCTGTTAGGATTTCCGCAAACTTGCATTATGCGATATGTTTCATTCAACACACGTTCGCCACTTTCATTTAGCGTTTTGTCTGCGTTTGTAAAACCTTTGCTGCGTAGCAATTCAATAGTTTCATCTCCAACGAATGGTTGCCATTCACCATTTGTATTATTGTTTTGTATTTCAATTATTTCTGTCATAAGCAGGTTACTTTGATAAATTGGCAATTAATTCATTAAAATTTCTACGCACTTCGCCTTGATTTCTATAGCTGTCTTTTGCGATGACTTCAGAAAGCCCGAAAGCTGCGGCAATACGAAGTATCGGTTCAATTTTGTTTGTGTCTGCTCCCGCGAACTCAACCATAAAGGGGTGAGTAAGTGAAAGCCTTATGCCGATTTGTCTAACAGATGAATTGTTTACTTTTTCTTTTATGAAACTGTCTCCAACTTCTATTAACTCCGTTAGTGACGGGTCGTAAGATAATTCTATTGAAACTTTCCAATCTGTTTTATTAAAACGCAAATCAAATTCACGATGTAAAGTTTGTTCGGTTTTCGTTAGTTCTTCTTGTTCTTCGGGTTCTGCAACTTTTGAAACAGAGTTTATAACATCTGCAATTGCTTGCGGTGCTTTTTTTTCAAAATCTTTAATGGTTTCATCAAGAGCTTTCGTTGCAGCTTTGTATTCTTCTACTGTTGCACGAACTCTGTATTGTTCAGCTTGTTGCAAAAGTGGAAATTCTTTTGAACTTATATCATCCTTTAAAACGTGTAAAAAAATATCAAGATTTTCGTCCCATTGAACACCTTTTTTCGTAAAATTCACACTAAAGCCGTCCAAATGCAATTCACCAAAAACTCTTTGGTAACGGTAGCTATTCGGTGATCCAAAAATAAAATCTGGTCTAAATCCTTCATCAAAACTTCCTTCAATTACACGTCCTCTGCGAAATAATGCAAAGCCCGCTTCTGCTGTTGATGCTTTTTCACGAATGGCTACAAAGCCATGAACGCTTAATCCTTTTTCAATATCAAAATTAATTTCTTTACGCCAGAGAATTGGCTCACCGTTTGGCTCATCGTGCTTTGGAGCATTTAAAACTTTCGGGTCATTAAATACAAGTTCTTCACCGTTTAAAGTAAGTTTCAAAATTCTTTTGCGAATAAACTCTCTGTAAATACTGCGCAAATGGTCTTTTACTTTTCCAACTCCTTTGCGTTTTGGAATACGATTTACATTAAAAAGTTCAACGATTGTGTAATGATGCTTCTTATTGCAAGGTTTTGTTTCAACATCTAATTCTTCCAATTTGTCTTCAAAAATCTTTTGCATATCAAAGACAACTTTTTTTACAACGTCTTCATCTAATGCTGTTGTTGTAACACACCAATTGTCTGCAAACCAACAAGCCGCAGATTTCATGCCCATTCCAAACTCAGACAAACCTGAATTGTCAGGTGGAACTTCAGCAGCCCTAAATGCTCTTGGATAATCAACTTTTCCAATACCTCCCGCATTATCACGAATTGTAATTCTATTATCGGGTTCGTTTATTTCTATCTTTACTTCTAGTTGAAAATTTTGCCCTTCAACTTCTTTGATCACTTTCTCGTTTTTTAAATAGCTGTCAATCGCATTATCAATAAATTCAGCTAATGCAAACCAAGTTTGATACTCTATGTGTTTTAACACCGAGAGCATGGTAACTTGTGGACGAATGCTTACTTTATCTTGTTGGCTCATATATTTTGGATAAGGAATCAGACCAATGGCGTTGCTTTGAAACACCGTTAACTGTACTGCCTTCGTCTAAAAGTTGTGTTGCTATGAGTTTTACAATTTGTGCATTTACAGCGTTACCTAATGCTTTAAAGGCCGCATTGTCATTTTCAGGAAGTTTTAAGCCCTGTAAGGATTGAAGTTTCAATCCTTCTTTTCTTGTGATGTATCTGTTTTCCCAGCCAATGATAGGAATTTGAGTATTAGTACAAACAAGAGAAGGAAAGAAGTCAGGTTTTTTAACTCTAATTCCAGAAGCTCTAAATTGTAGAATGTATTTATTTATTATTCGTTGGCTGTCACCAACATTCCATTCTAATTTTTGCCAACTTTGAGAAGGCAATTCTGCAATCTTTTTTACGACTTCTTTAATGTGTTTTTTGTTATCCTCATAAAATTGTCTGTTTTGTCTTATATAGCGTTGCTTCCAATCTGGAAATTCGCTTTCAACTCTTGCATAGCTTGGCATATTTGCTAATTGCTCCTCCTTTGTCATCCCTTTTAGTGAAATGCCAAAGTTACCTTTATATTCTCCCAATTCTTTTGATGAAAGCACATGAGGATACGTTTCTTCAAAGGGATAGTCTGCGCCAAATTCCATTCCCCATATAGGGAAGCCAGGGATTTGGGTTTCTTTTGGGATAACGTCTATAAACTCTTGCCAAAGTCTTATACAGTCTTGATTTGCTTTAGCTAACTTTCTTGCATTCGTAGGGTTGAGTTCAATAAAATTATCTAACTCTACAATGCTCTTTTTGTGTATGTCCACCTCATCAAAACTGAAATGTTGAAGTGCATTTTCTCCCAATGCTCCAACTATAAAAATTCTTTGCCGATGTTGTGGAATTCCAAAGTCGTGCGGCGAATAGTCTCTATGGTCAACGTCATAGCCTAACCTTTCAAAGTCAGCTTTCATTGCCTTCCATGTTTCTTCGTTGTTATGCTTTGCTATGAAACGAACATTCTCAAGTATGAAAAACTTTGGCGTTCTTGCTTCAAGAATTTTTACAATTTCGTCAAACAATGTTCCTCGTTCGTCTTCACGTCCAAGTTGTTTTCCTGCTTTTGAAAATGGTTGGCACGGAAACCCTGCACAAAGTATGTCGTGGTCAGGGATAATTTCAATATTGTCTTTGACAATTTTTCTGATGTCTCCGTGAATGTTTATGTCTTGTCCCCAATTAAGTTTATATGTTTCTCTTAAAACAGGGTCAAGTTCACTGGCAAATACACACTCGTGTCCGAGTTCGTGTAAGGCTTTATGAAAGCCTCCAATCCCAGCAAATAAGTCAATAAATTTCATTCTGTCTTTATGTCCAATTTTGTTTTAATAAATTCCGCAATTTATGATTTTACCTGGTCAATACTGTTCGTTGGTGCTGGCAAGATTGTGGCTCTTTTGTAAACTTTGCTTTGTCACTTGGCTTTGTATGGCTTGTAAATGTGCCACAATATGAGTTAGCTGTCTATGTTTTTTCTGTCAGTCCAATAGTACAATATCGCTCATTTAGGTTTGCAGGGAACTCGTTAATATGCAGAAGTTTAGTCGGATTATTCGCATTGTTGAGAATGTGTTAATGTATTCTCATACTGCGAAGCGCTGAAATTTATACTCTTTGCAAGGGAGCTTTATCGGCACCGAAAGGAACACACAAACAATGAGGCAGTTTCAGGCAATGCGACGGTAAAGAGCAGGGCATAAGAGCCGTAGGCAGCAATAAAATGCGACTTTTCGGGGAAACATCAAAACGAATGTTGTTCGTATGTTTTTTACGGGGCTTCATGTTTATAATTTTTTGGAGCGCACCTGGGTTCCTCGCGGTTTCAGAAGAATTTGTTGCAGAAAAGCCCACGAAAATGTAAGTTGCTCCAAGCATCCGTGATACACAGTTGCTCCTCCTTCGCCATCCCCAAATCACTAATTTTTTATGATTGACGAATCCTTACTTATTTCCGTTAATATGGTCAAAGCGCTTGGTGACCGTCGCTCGTTTGTCGCTGGCGATGCGGCTTCGCGGCTTGCTGTGGAATTTTTTAAGCGTACCGATACAGGAGGACTTATCATGCGCGTTCACTTTGGCGCGGAAACCGAAGGACCACCCGGATTAGCGCATGGTGGCAGTGTTTCGGCGGCACTTATTGAAGCAATGATTTTTTCCGCATGGTCGCAAGGACATGGCGCTTTGGCGATACGCACAACGACTTCCTTCAAGCAGATGGTTCCCGTCGGAGCAACGGCGATGGTCGAAACAACAATCGAAATGGACGGACCCAAAATCAGTGTGAAGGCGCTAATGACGGGAAATGCGAATGGAGCCGATGTTCTTTATGCCGAAGCGGAGGGCTTGTTTATGGCAATTCCGGCGGCAAAATTTGGTGTGGATGGGCAAAAAGTTGCCCAAATGTTTGCAGCACTCTCGTAATCGTGCCTAATTTCGGTGATTCTATGAATATTGCTCTGTTTATTGCTCGTCGCTATCTTCAGCCTTCCTCATCGGGTGGGCGCTTGCTGACGTTTGCATCTTTGGTGGCATTTGTGAGTGTGGCATTGGGCAGCATGGCGCTTATTCTTGCACTGGCGGTATTAGGGGGATTTGAGCGCGATTTGAGTGCGAATGCGGTGAAATTTACGGCACATATTGAACTGCATGGTTTTGGAAAACGCCTCTTGGAAAATAAAACCGATGTTCTTCGGCGCATAAAAGCCATACAGCCTAGTGTTCAGGACGCTTCTGCGTATATTGAGGCAGAAGGCATTGCCCGTTCATCAACGTTTATCGATGGCGTAATGGTGCGCGGGATTGAGCCGCAAAGCGATGTCACGGGTGTGAAAGCCAATATCATTTCGGGGAAATTTGCCTTCTCGTCGCCGGATGCCCGTGAAATCATTGTCGGGAACAAACTCGCTCAAAAACTTGGTTTGGAGCGAGGTAAAAAGATAGTGATTTATTCCACCGACCAATCCACGTCGCAAACATTTGTGAGCGGAACGAATCAATCCACAACGCCCGAACAAGCCCTTCAAAGCGCCGTTGTGGAACAATTCACCGTCGTTGGGATTTATGAAACAGGCATGAGCGAGTTTGATGATTTATACGTTTATATTCCGCTTGAACGCGCCGCCGCTATGTTTGCTATTCCCAAGGATGCTGCAAGCGGCTTCGATATTATGCTCAGTGACGTGCAACAAGCGTCGGAAACCGCTGCCAATTTGGAAAAACTCTTGGGCTATCCTTTTTTTTCGCAAACCGTTTATGAAAAGTACAGCGATATTTTTGCATGGATAGACCTACAAAAACAGCCCGTACCGCTTGTGTTGGGCTTGATAACGATTGTGGCGGTGTTTAATATCGTGGCGACACTCTTTATGGCGGTTGTGCAGAAAATGACCTCTATCGGGGTGCTGAGAGCGCTTGGTATGCCGCGCAAGACCGTCGCCCGTATTTTTCTTCTGCAAGGCGTGGTATTAGGCACATCGGCGAGTGTGACGGGATGCCTTCTGGCACTGCTTCTCTGCGTGATTCAAGCAAAATATCGTATTATTGCGCTCAAAAGCAGTATCTATTTTCTCTCCGCCGTACCGATTGAATTTGCGTGGCAGCACTACGCCTTGGTGCTGGGAGTGAGTGTTACGATAAGCGCACTGGCGGCGCTGATTCCATCGGTAATTGGCGGAAGGATTCGTATTTTGAAGGCGCTGAGTTTTCAGTAGGATGTGTTTCACTATCAACGAATTTTGGATGGTCGGAGGTTGTTATGGAAAATCTGAACGTTATTCTCATTGACGACGAGCGCCGTGTGCGCAATACTCTCCGGCAAGCACTGGAAGAATGTGGTGGCGTGAACGTTGTCGCCGAAGCCGATAGTATCGAATCGGCACGGCAGGCTCTCGCGGCGCACCCCACCGCCGACGGTATTTTTCTGGATATTCAGCTTCCGGGCGGCACAGGATTTGACCTTGTGCCAGAGATTGCCGACATGAAAAAGGTTGTCTTTGTGACCGCCTACGACCAATACGCCATCCGCGCTTTCGAGGTCAATGCGCTGGATTACATTATGAAGCCCGCCGCGCCAGAGCGCCTTGAGCAATCGCTTCGCCGCCTTCGCACTCATGCCGAACAGCGAAATGCTGCACCAGAGGTCAGCTCACCTTCCGAAACAACCACCAGCAGCCAAAACAGCGCAACAAAAGCATTTACTCTGAGCGACCAACTACTCTTGAAGTTTGGTAATAAAAGTCGCTTTGTCCCCGTGAACGACCTCCTTTTTGTACGCTCTGCCGATAATTACACCGAACTTCATGTTGTTGATGGTTCGACGGCACTCATGCGCAAAACGCTGGAAGAATGGGCGGAATCGCTGCCGCGCAATGCGTTTGTGCGTGTACATCGCTCAACACTCGTCAACAAGCGCTTTGTCGCCGAATTAGGTGTGGAATCGAATGGGAAGTATTTTATTCGTCTGCACGGCGTGGAGGAAGTATTTTCCATTAGCCGCAGCTATACAACATCGGTGCGGGAATCATTGAACTAACGCGCCCTGTCTATTCCTCTTTTTCTCAGCATTCAACACTGCTCCCCAACTATGCGCCTGATTCGCCATTATTGTTCGCTTAGTTTTCGCTATCTCATTCTGCTTGCCGCCGCCGCCGTGATGATATTTCCGCTCGTTTGGATGCTGCTTCTTGCGCTGAAAGTGCGCCCTCAGAGTTATGCGTCATTCTCCGACCTTGTGTTTGCGCCATTGACACTCGTCAATTTTACCGATATTCTGCTTGCCGATACCTTCGGGCGATATTTCCTCAATTCACTTGGTGTGGCGACCGTCGTGACGTTGGGGAATATCCTCTTTTGCCTGATGAGCGGTTATGCGTTTGCACGGAAGGAATTTCGAGGGAGAACGCTCCTCTTTACAACGGTTTTGGGAGTAATGATGATTCCGCCGCACGTCGTGATGATTCCGTTGTACCGAATGATGGTGGCATTCGGATGGATAAACACCTACTACGCCCTCGTTATCCCTTGGCTGGTAACGCCTTTCGGCATCTTTCTTCTTCGGCAATATATCGTGAGCTTGCCGCGTGATGTGGAAGATGCTGCCCGCATGGACGGGGCAAGCGAATGGTATGTGTTGTTTCGTATTGTCATGCCGCTTTGCAAGCCAGCATTGACCGTCCTTGCGCTCTATATTTTTCTTGCTTCGTGGAACTCCTTCCTGTTTCCATTCCTTTTCACCAACGATGCGGCGCACAGAACACTCACGGTTGGTCTGTCGGCATTTCAGGGCAAGCAAACTATTGATTGGTCGCATCTTATGGCGGGAGCGAGTATTTCTGCACTGCCTATTCTTGCACTTTTTCTGATATTCCAAAAGCAAATTATTCAGGGCATGACGGCAGGAGCGCTGAAAGAATAGGAAAGTATGAAGTATAAACGATAAAGTATGAAGCTTGGAAAGACCGCTTCAATGCTCGTCTCAGAGTTTTATACTTCGTACTTTATATTTTATCCTTTCCAAAAACAGCGCCTTACCGTTAATGTTGCGGTAAGGCGCTGTCTTTTTGAGGAGGAAATCTATGTTATGCTTGTCTTAAAACCCAAGACGTGCTTGTGGTACAAAAGCGCGGATTTTCTCAATTTCACTCCGCTGCATTGGGTTTTGCCCCAGACTGAGTGTTTGCAGTTTTGTCAATTTCGTAATTTCTTGCGGAAGCGTCAAAAGCTCATTGTACGCGACATTGATAGAAACAAGATTTTGGCAAAAACCAATTTCGGTCGGGATGCTCAAAAGTCTGTTCCCGCGCAGGTTCAGCGAACTGAGAGCGCTCATATCACTGATGCCGACAGGAAGTTGCGCGATGAAATTATTTGCTATATCCAATTCTACTAGTGCTCCTAGTTTCGCAATTTCAGGGGGAAACATCGTAAACTCATTGGCGACAAGCGTTAAACGTTTGAGCGTTGTGAGTTGAGCAAATTTTGCTGGTAGGAGTTTCAAATAATTTGAACTCGCGTCAAAAGTTTCCAAACTTCCGAGTTCGCCAATGCTTGGTGGAAGTTCGGATAAACGATTTTTACTCACATCCAAATCGCGCAAGAGCAAAAACCACTGCAAACTGTCTGGTAGCGCTTTAATACGATTTTTTGCCAGCATAAGCGTACGCAATTTGGGAAGCTGACCGATGTTTGCGGGAAGCGCTGTCAATTTATTGTTGCGCAACATGAGCGTATGCAATTTCGCTAATTTGACAATATCATCGGGAAGAGACTGCAACTGATTGGAGCCGGCTTCTAAGGTCTGCAATTTGGTCAAATTTGCAATCTCTGGCGGCAATCCGGCAATTTGATTACTGCTAATATCCAGCGACAGCAAATTGGTTAATTTGCCAATATCGGCCGGCAGCATGGTGAATTTATTGCTCGACATACTGAGGTCTTGGAGTTCGGTCAGAGCAAAAATCTCCACAGGAAGCGCCGTAAAGCCGTTTCCGGCAATGTCCAATATCTGCAAGGTGCGTAATTGCGTGATAACGTTGGGGAACGCCTCAAATTTATTATTCGCAATATTGAGTGAGCGGAGTTTGCTTAATGTGGCAATGCTGTCGGGCAGCGCTTTGAGTTGATTAAAAAGCAAGGAAAGATTTTCCAGATTTTGCAAGCGGCAAATCTCCACCGGCAAGGAATCAAGCTGATTAAAACTCAGATCAAGCGATTGCAGATTTTTGAGTTTGCCAATTTCCGGTGGCAATTCTGTCAGCATCAGTCCGCTTAAATTCAGGCGATAAACCTTATCGGGGTTGAGCAATGCTCTTTCAAGCGAGCGGTACTCGGTTTGCGTAGCAGTTTTCGCTGATGGCAATGCCAACTGAGCAATGGCAGGAACAAGACTAAACGCTGAAACCAAGCACCAGAGCGCAAGGTGCGCAATTCGGTGAAGCAAGGGGCGGTTGGTATGCTGCGGGCGGTTCATGACGCTATCCATTCAAGAAGTGAGAAAATGTTATGACACAATTCAATGACAGAACAAAAATAATCAAAAAATATGCCAAGAAGTTCAATAGCCCTCAACACAAGGTTTTATGGGCATGAGCAAAAATGGCACTTGTTTCAAAATAAAACAAATGCAAGAAAATATTGCAGTAGTGTCAGAAATTCACAACACATCGGACGGAAACTGTGCAAAAACTAGGCAAAATCCTGTATATTTGCCGCGTATATCCATTTTCTCCCGTACTTTCCATCCGTTACTATGCCGCACATTATTCTCGAACACTCGACCAATATCGTTGAAAAGCCTGATTTTGAGAAACTTTTCAGCCGAATGCACTGGGTATTAAACGAACTCGGCGCATTTAAACTCGCCGACATTAAAAGCCGTGTCTATCCCTGCCCAACCTACTACATCGCCGACGGCGACACGAATCATGCGTTTGTCCATTTGCGCTTGGAAATTCTGGAAGGACGCACTCACGACATCAAGAAGCAAGCAGGAGAGCGGCTTTTGGCGCTTCTCAAAGAAAGTTTTCCCGAATCGGCGAAACAGCGCACGTGCCAATTTAGTGTCGAACTACGCGATATGGCGCGGGACAGCTATTTTAAATAAAAAAAATCCGATAACTCTTGGGTGAGCTATCGGATCCATCGTCAAAATAATCGTCAAAATATACGGGCGGCTGTGGCTTACTCTGTCGGTGTCTTTTCTGTTGTGATTTTACTTGAAAGCGCTTTGTCGGATGCGAGGCGTTTGGTCAGCCCCAGCACCGCATTAACGTATGCTTCGCTGTGATTGTAGTTGTACACGGCGCGATGTTGGGATTTCTTATTTTTGCCCCAACCGGCGTTGCTCAGGTAATTCCCAATGCTGTGGGCTGCGTCGCGGACATCGAAAAGATTGATTGTGCCATCGCTATTGCCATCAACACCAAGTTTGAGATAGCTCGACGGCAAAAACTGCGACAGTCCGAATGCTCCCGCCCACGATCCGCGCAAATCCATTGCTTGCTTGGGGTTTGTTTTATAGATGGTTTGTAGTGCCAAAAGTTCATTAATTGCCCACGAAGCCTTACGTTGGGACTTTTCCTCAATTTTTTTCTCAATTTCTGCCCATTCCTCCTCAGTACCTTCAAACTCTGTTTTTAAGCGGTCTTTGTTCTTTTTGAGATATTCCGGTTGCGTCACAAGCGCAAAACTTAGGTAAACGCTGGCAACGTGGTAGGAGCCGAGGAAATCACCAAAGCGCGTTTCTATCCACATGATAGACGTAATCGCTTCTTTAGGAACGTTGTATTTGCGCTCTGCGGCAGAGAGCAGCGAATCGTTTGCCAATAAAAACTCACCGGATTTTTTGATTGCCAAAGCATTGGTGGCATAATCGTAGGTTTTTGGTGGTGTCTTGGACGGCGGTGGTGGCGGCTTAACGGGAACATTTATTTTGGTCAGTTTTTCGTAAAACGTTGCGTTTGCGTGATTTACTAATTGTTTGACAAATTGTGCATCTGCACCTTGCGCCAAAAGCTGCTCCATGACGGGAAGGAAAATTTTCTCGTTTGCACTCATCGTGCTGGTATCGGCAATGATGCTCGTGAGCGTTGCTACGCCACGTGTGGAGGCAACCGTCGTGTGGGCGGTGAACGGCTCGAAGATTGCCACAAGAGCGCCTACCGTCAATGCTGTACACGCTGCGCCTGCAATGGCATATTTGCGCCATGGAGAGCGAGTCGTGCTGGGTGTGGCGGACTGTTGTTCCGAATGAAATGTGTTCATGGTGTTGCTTCCTTTCTGCGTCATTCTGCAAACGCACGTTTGCATGGGAAGAAGGGGTGGTATTGGACGCGAGAAGTTCGCTCGCGCTTGGCTTAGAGCCTATCGTTTTGTATTTCCTGTGCTTTTTGCTGCAATACTTCGGGATACAATTCATGCTCATAGAGCAGAATGCGGGCAGCAAGACTTTCGGGCGTATCGGACGACAGAACCGCAATAGACTTTTGAGCAATAATCGTGCCAGTGTCGTAATCACCGTCAACTTCGTGAACCGTGCAGCCGCTCTCCGGCTCTTGGGCTGCTACAACGGCTCTGTGGACGTTTATTCCGTACATCTCATGTCCGCCAAATTTTGGCAACAGCGACGGATGAATATTAAAGACGCGACTGCGCTTTTTCGGAGAAAACGTCCGCACCACTTCTTGGGGAATTTTCTTCATAAATCCCGCCAAGGCTATCATTTCGACGTTGTGTTCTTGCAAAGCGCTGATGATTGCTTGAGCGTAATCATCCGCGTTGGGATGCGTTGCGCTACTGATGTGCATTGTTGGAATATTAAACATCATTGCCCGTTCCATCGCTCCGCAGCGCGAATTATTACTCAGAACCAACGCTACTCGAAACGCTGCTGCCGTGCGGTACGAATAATGAATAATTGCCTCAGCATTCGAGCCGCCACCGGAAGCGAAAATAGCGAGATTAGTTCGTTGCTGTTGAGCGGTATTCTTATCGTTTTGATGCGCCATCGGGGGCAGAATGTTTCAGAATGAATCAAGAGGAATTATGGCGAAAAATACGGAGAAAATCAGAAAAAACAATGGACGCACCATGTCAAAACACCTTCGACCATGATACGCCCATCGGGATGGATAGAGAATGCAGCATACAATTTACAAAACCCATACCAAAGTATGATAAATAAAAACATTCATGGTCGATTTGTCATTGCTTTAGCGAGTACGTTTTTGAGGGAAATGGCGACATAAGAGTACACGTTTATGTGAATTTGCCCAGAAGAAGTACTGTACTCTTCGAGCCAACACGATGATTGCCGAAATCCCCATCATAGGACGATTGGGGGCGTGTACTATACTGAAAAAGGTCGAAAAACTCTTCCCGTTCGGCGGCTGAGAAGTGCTATTTTACGCTGCCGCCCAAGCGGGTGCTGCGTATGTAGCTTTGTGATCATTGTTACACATCTGCCCATATCTTTACCGCTTCACCATAGAGAAAGTCTGCTCGTTGCTCAATTGCCTTTTCGTCCCAAATCGGAAGATTTAGGCAAGCGTCAAATGTATCTAAACCTGCGGCATACCTTTTCAAGCCGCCATAAGAGCCTTTTCCATTCAACTTGACGTTCCAACCTTCATCGCGTATTGAGGAATTGAGCGCCCCTGTAATGATTGTTAAATTCCCGAGTGTGAGTAACGTTTTATTCCTGACAGCACGGGCTTGCTCATGTTCCAATGTACCCCAATGATTTTCCCATTTTTTGGGCATCAGATGTTCTAAACTGTAATGTTTAAGCCCCAGAAGCGCCGTAGAATGTTTTGCCCTATTCCTAATTTTCGATTCAATCAAATAAAGAATACCCGCAGTTTGCTTATTGATAAGTTTTGATTCATGGAAGCCTTTTCTCAGGTCACTGTCCGATGGGATATAATTTACTTTGTCTGAGCGCTTGTCAATGTATATTTTTAAGTCGTCTTTCGTCAAAATATTGTTGGAAATAAGCTGTTCGCTGAACAAACGATTGTAATTTTTGGTACTGGCATGGCATACCATTCTCCGCATGATATACGACTCCAAATAGCTAAAAATCTTACTTCGCTCTTGCTCGTCGGGTACATTTTTCAGAATGAACAACACGTAGGGTATTAACGTGGTGTTTTCCAGTCCAAAGATAAGCGCATTGATTCTTTCAGCGCTATTACTATCGGACAAGTCTCTATCAATAACTTCAGCATCAAAATTATGGCGAAAAATGTTGGAATAGCCTTTTATCTCCTCAATAAGTAAGAATTTATCAACAGCATATTTCTTGATAAATTTCTTGTATGACTCAAACAAACCCTCCACTTTCATAAACTCGTCTTTATCTTCAGCACTCACATTCAACGCGCTATCCTGAATTTTAATTTGCAAAAATGAATAAAAGAAAAGATCGATAAAATACCGCCGCAATCTACCAGCAAGAATTTCCGTATCCCAAAATTCTTTAGTTTCTGCATCTTTTTCAAAAACATTTTGCCAGTAGTCTTTGTAGAGTTGAATATCATCCCTGCCAAAGAAATAATTTTTGAGCAATTCGGCAGTGGTTAATTTTACGCCCAGAGAGTTGATCGTATCAAAAATCTGTTGTTCGTCTTCGTTCACACCAAGATCAATACCGACAAACATGATGTTATTGAGGATAGTACGATAGTTCAATTTTTCAATATCAATATTCTCAGCAAAGTAAGTATATGCCAATGTTACACTGTCTTCTTCCGGCAGTGTGCTTTCTTCGGATAAATTCAAAACTCTGTTAAAAGCGGTAACGTCGTTGTGATTATGAAGTAAAGCGATTTCATGCTTTTGCATAGGAAGGCGAAACAGATTGGACGGGTAAGGGTCTTGTATCTTTAAACTTAGGACTTTGAAGAAGATAGCAAGTGTCGTCAGTCTTTGCTGCCCATCAATCACGGTACGTTTATCGCCCACGCTTTGCTGTGAATCGGTCATTTGCTGTTTAAGAATGATAGACCCTAAAAAGTATGGCGTGTTGTTGTGAGAGACATATTCCATATCAGCCAAAAACCGCTCCCATTGCGGCGTATCCCAAACGTAGGCACGTTGATAAAAAGGAATTTCTAATATCTTATTGCCATTGAAAATATCGTTGATGCTGCGTTTTCCTGCTTCCATAGGATTGTTGCAAATTCGTGGAGAAAAGTTAATTTGTCTATGCGCAATCGTGATCGCCTAACCGCCGCCTACGCTCGCTCCCCACAATAAACAAAAAATATCCGCCACACCCAACAAAACTTTCCGCACCCGCGCCCACGCGCTGCTAAAATTGCCTTCCCGTTTTCCCAACGTTTTGCGTATCTTCCCCTTTCACCATTTCTCTCCATGGCTATCGTTTCTTCTATGACCACCATTCCTGAATTTGTCCACTGGACGCACGATCACATCAAAGGCGATGAAAAAGGCGAGGCACAAATTTTTCTCGACCGCTTTTTCCGTGCATTTGCGTGGGAAGGCACGAAAGAAGCTGGTGCGGAATACGAAGAGCGCATTCGCAAAAAAGAAGCCGGAAAGCGCACAACAACTTCCTTCGCCGATTTAGTCTGGCGACCCGATGCCGCCCGAAAACGCTCCGGCTTGCTCGTGGAAATGAAAAAGCGCGGCGAACACCTCCACAACCACTACGCCCAAGCATTTGAATACTGGCTCCGCCTTGTGCCGCACCGCCCGCGCTACGTCATGCTCTGCAATTTCGATGAATTTTGGATTTACGATTTCGACCGCCAGTTGGATGAGCCGATGGACAAGCTCACGCTGGACACCCTCGCGGAACGCGCTTCCGCTCTCAGTTTCATGCTCAAAGATGAGAAACCGCCCCAATTCGGCAACAACCGCGAACAAGTTACCCGTGAAGCGGCAGAATCCGTCGCCGCACTCTTCCGAAAGCTCGTGGAGTGGAAAGTTCCTCGCTCTGAGGCGCAACGCTTCACGCTGCAATGTGTCTTTGCGATGTTTGCCGAAGATTTAGGTTTGCTGCCGTCGGGTATTTTTTCGGAAATCGTCGCCGAATCGGAAAATAATCCCGCGCACTCCTACGATGCCATTGGCGGCTTGTTCCGGCAGATGAACTCGCCCGAAGCCGCACGGGGCGGGCGATTCCGCGAGGTGAAGTATTTCAACGGCGGTTTGTTTTCGCGCATTGAACCCATCGAACTCCAACGGGCGCACCTCTTCCATCTGCAATTTGCCGCCCGCCAAGATTGGAGCAAGGTCAATCCTGCTATTTTCGGAACACTTTTCGAGCAGAGCATGGATGCGGGCGAGCGCCATGCGCTGGGCGCACACTTCACCAGCGAGGCGGATATTCAAAAAGTCGTCTTGGCAACGATTGTTCGCCCGTGGCGGGAGCGCATCGAAGCGGCAAACACTTCCGCCGCGCTCCGCCAGACCGCCAGCGATTTAGCCGCATTCCGCGTTCTCGATCCTGCTTGCGGGAGCGGCAATTTTCTCTACGTCGCCTACCGCGAAATGAAGCGTTTGGAGCGCGAACTCTGGGCGAAACACGCCGCAAATTTCTCCATAGCGCACCGCGAAAGCATTGGTCAAACCTCGAAAGTCAGCGTCCGGCAGTTTTTCGGCATAGACAAAAGCGCCTTTGCGACCGAACTTGCCAAAGTCACGCTGCTTCTGGCAAAAGAACTCGCCATCACCGAAGCCGAAGCCCAGCGCCGAAGCGGTGAGCAAGCCACCTTCGCCCCCGACGACGCGCTCCCATTGGAAAATCTTGATGACAACATTCGCTGTACCGATGCACTCTTCACGCCCTGGGCAGAAGCGGATGCGATTATCGGCAATCCGCCTTTTCAAGCAAAAAACAACATGGCGCAAGAGTTCGGTGCAGACTACGTTGCGCGGCTCCGAAGCGCGTACCCGGACGTTCCCGGACGCGCCGATTATTGTGTTTATTGGTTTCGGAAGGCGCATGAACACTTGCCTCCGGGGGGTCGTGCGGGGCTGGTCGGCACAAACACCATTCGTCAAAATTATTCCCGCGAAGGCGGTTTGGATTACATCGTTGCCAATGACGGCGTGATAACCGATGCCGTCGGAACGCAGGTTTGGAGCGGTGATGCGGCGGTTCATGTTTCGGTGGTGAATTGGATAAAAGCGCCCAATGAGGCGGAGCGCAAGCAAGCAAAAACGCTCATGCTCCAAAAGGGAGACCACGCCGACAGCCCTTGGAAAACTTACCTGCTTGAGCGCATTTCCGCTTCACTTTCGCCCGAAACCGACGTGACGGCGGCAGCAATTCTCCGCACCAACAGCACCGCTAACGCCTGCTATCAAGGGCAGACGCACGGACACGAGGGTTTTTTGCTGAGTGTGGAAGAGGCGCGGGAAATGATGAAAGACCCCAAAGCCGCACCCGTATTGCATCCGTATTTAATTGGTGATGAACTTGTCGGCGCACGGCACTCGCAGCCCTCGCGGTATGCGATTGACCTCAATCACTGCGACGATATTTTAGCGGCGCAAGAGTATGGCAAAGCCTTTTCTCACATTCAGAAATATGTTTTGCCCGCTATGCAAGCGAAAGCGGATGAAGAGCGCACCAAATCAGGGAAAGAAGTTGGTCCGCGCCAAACGCATCTTAAAAAGTGGTGGAAATTCTGGCGTGGGCGAAATGAAATGCTCTCCCGCATAGCCCCGCTTACCCGCTATATTGCGTGCCCTCAAGTAATGAAACGTCATATCTTTGAATTTATTGGTACTGAAATTCGCCCGAATGCAATGTGTACAGTATTTCCTTTTGCCGATGATTATTCGTTTGGAGTGCTTCAAAGTAGTATTCATTCAAAATGGTTTGTGGCGAAATGTTCATCACTCAAAGGTGATTTTCGCTACACTTCCGAAACAGTCTTCGACACTTTCCCTTGGGCGCAAGCCCCCACGCTGAAGCAAGCGCAAGCCGTAGCGTCGGCATCGTTGGAACTGCGGCGTTTGCGGCACACACTCTGCGAGAAGCACGGTTGGAGTTTGCGGGAACTCTATCGCAGTCTGGAAACGCCCGGCAAACACCCTTTGCGCGATGCACAAGAAGCGCTGGATACGGCTGTCCGTGCGGCATACAGCATGAAAGCAAAGGATGATGTGCTGGAATTTTTGCTCACGCTCAACCGCGAGTGTGCAGCACGGGAAGCGCGTGGTGAAGCCATTACGCCGCCGGGACTGCCGGGCGTAGTCAAGGATGCAGGGGCGTTTCTAAGCGAAGATTGTGTGCGGATGCGTGGGGATTGACGGCATTACGCAGCAGCACCCGCCGGACGGCGAAGAAGCCGCCCGACGGGGAGACCGCTCCTCGCCAAAAAAGCCCGTCCAACAGAGGAGAGAACCGCGCCATCCGGCGGCTTCCTAGCCCGTCGTCGGATGGCTTCTTCTTCGGCTTCTGCTCCACACGAGAGACACCCGCCGGACGCTCAAGAAAGCGCCCGACAGGGAGACCGCTCCTCGTCAAAAAAGCCCGTCCAACGAGGAGAGAACCGCGCCATCCGGCGGCTTCCTAGCCCGTCGTCGGATGGCTTCTTCTTCGCAGTTGGTTTCTGTATGTTTTTTTGCTTTTTCACGCCATTTTTCATAACTTCCAGCGATTGATTTTCTCACTTTTAGGACAATCACCATGCTTACGGTACAAGCGCCCTTGGAATTGCCATCGGTCAAAGTTCTTTCTGCAATGGCAACACCGGAAGAGATTCTGGCTGCGCCAGAGGTAAAACTTTTTTTGACTGCACTCGCTGACAACGCCGATGCGGAAATAGCGCAAGGAGAGTATGTCGAAGGGAGTTGGCATGACATCTAAAATGCCCGCAAGTTTCATAGATTGGAAAAAAAGGCTTCCCGATGATGTTTGGCAACGTGCGCTTGCTAAATTTGATGCGTGGGAAGCCTCTTCTTTTTCCCTTGCAATGCTTGAGTTCCAATGCGAGGCACATGGTCGCACATTCTACACGCTCAAGATTGACGACAACTACGGCGCTATCTGCCATATCAAAGATGATGTTGCCGTTTGGCTCTGGATTGACCGCTACCAAACATTGCCGCGCATTCTTGAATTTGCCCTCAAAGCCCCATTGTAGAAAAATGCCTCGGACTGCTCACGGGAATAGCAAAAACACGCCCAATACCTCCACTTTTTTCACAGCGATTATGGAAGAACTTTTTTACGTCCTCTGCGGTCTGGGGCTTGTGATTGCGCCATTTTGGGCGCTGATTACCACCGTCCGAAAAACAAATCGGTTGGAACGCGAAATGCTGACGATGCGCAATCGCCTCGCCACGCTGGAACGTACACTTGCGCCGTCATCCCCGCAAGCCGCCTCCCAAGCGGCTTCCGCGACGATTGCACCGCACCAACTCGCTACACTCATTGACCTCGAAACACTCAAGAAAGAGCTTCCCCACGAAGAACCAATCCGAACAGAACCGACCACCGATGCGCCTCCCAAGCAAACGGAAGAAGCGCCAACGACTACTGCACCAAGCACCACTGCACCAAAACCCAAAACTAATCTCGAATGGGAAACGCTCATCGGCGGACGTTTGTTTAATCGGATTGGTGCGGCGGCAATCGTGATTGGTATTGGCTTTTTCTTGAAATATGCGTTTGATAATGACCTCATTAGCGAACCGCTTCGGGTATTGCTGGGCGTGTTTTTTGGTATTGGCTTGATAGCTGGTGCGGAGCGTCTGCACCGGAAAAAACTTCCTGTTTTTGCGCAAGGTTTGACAGGTGCGGGCATTGGAGCGCTGTATGTGTCGGTTTATGCGGCGGTGAATTTTTATCACCTCATGCCGCCGCTTCAAGGATTTGCGGGCATGATTGGCGTTACAGTTATCAGTTTTGTGCTGGCGTTGCGGTATAATGCTCTTGCTATCGCGCTTCTGGCATGGTTTGGCGGCTATCTCACGCCATTGCTTGTTCACAGCGAACAGCCGAACCCGTTTGGTTTGATGAGCTATTTGACGATACTGTCGCTGGGAATGCTTGCACTCGTTTTGCGCCGTGATGATTGGTTTGTCCTCAAGCCCTTGAGTTTTTTAGCAACGTATAGCGTCTGTGGCGCTTGGTATCTCAATGCGTACACAACATTAGAGCATTTTTCGATGACCTTGGTCTTTGCGGTGCTGTTTTGGGCAATGTTTTTTGTGGTGGATTTGTACCGCGCCGCAAGCGGGCGCTCTGCAAATGATGCTCCTTGGCGGCGCATTGATTCGCTGCTCAATTCAAGCATTTCCTACGCGGCTTTTTTTGCCCTCATTTACGATGCGCACCAAGCCTGGATGCCGTTTTGGACACTTGGCTATGGATTGGCATATTTTGCCGCCTCCCAGCTTGTACGAGTGTGGCAACCGGAACATCGCTTCGCTTTCATGCGCTATACTCTCACGGCAATTATTCAACTCGCCGTTGCAACGGCACAACAGTTTGATGATGAATGGACGGTCATTGCGTGGTCGGTAGAATTTGCAGCAATTTTCTGGGCAGGTGCGCATTGGAAACGCCCGTTTGTCACTGTTGCCGCGACAGCTTTGAGCATTATTACCTTCGGAACATTTTTTGTTCGATACGAAGGAAGTACCGACAACAATGGCTTCACGAGCCTTCCTGTGGCGATGCACCTCGTAGTGATACTGGCGTTTCTCGTTGTAGCAATCATCAACACGCGGCTTGAACAAGGCGATATTATTGGAAAATTTACACGCGGCATCAATATTTTCCACGCTTTCTGGGTCGTTGCGCTGGGAAAATTGGTTGTGTATGAAATCAGCCAATTCTACCAATGGAATGAGCAACGGCATATTCTTCACACGGACTATTGGTATGGCTCGCTGCTCGGTATTGCCTATTTTGTTCTTGTGGTATGTCTGGCATGGTTGGCGCGGCGTTATGCGTGGCGGGAAGTAACGTGGATGGCGATGATTATCACTGCTTTCCTCGTGGCAACTGCTGTCTTGGTGGGATTTGTCTATGAACCAGCAATAGAATGGTCATTATTGCTGAATATTCGCGTAGCGCTGTTGGCAACGGGTCTGGGGGCAATTCTTGCATTATGGAAAATTTTCGATACCAACGCCAGCGCTACGACCAGTACGATTTCCCCTGCTTTTGCACCCTATATTCGCCCTGTGCTTGGTGCAAGCGCACTTCTCCTACTTTTTACCGTACAAACAGGTGAGGCATCCGACTTCTTTCACAGCCGGATAATGCGTATTTATGCGCTGCCGGAGGCTGTTCAACAAAACACAGGCGTTCGCGGAAATATTCTTGCACTCGAAAATGCCAAACAACTTGCAATTTCGAGTGTTTGGCTCATCTATGCAGCAGTGATGATGATTGGCGGGTTTGTGCGGCGTTTGAAAGAATTGCGTTTGGTGGCACTCGGTTTGGCGGGCATTGCGGTCTTGAAAATCTTTTTATACGATTTGTCCTTTCTCACAACGCCGTATCGGATTGCGTCGTTTATTGGGCTAGGC
>JAAFHM010000069.1 GCA_013298375.1 Ignavibacteria bacterium
ACATTGTTGCTTTTCTCCGGAGTTGAGTTTGCAAGCGCTCTTTGGACGTGGCTTGCTCTTCGAGGACGATAGATAGGCGACTAATGATTTTCCCTAAAGGGAAGTAAATTTATTAACAACCTTTCAGAACAAAAAATGAATAAACGTATAGCAATCCTATCTACAATTATCACTTTTTTCTGTCTTTGCCCAATACTTCTTGCGGGGCAGCAGATAAGCGATTGTCCTACCTGCAAGGTCACTATTCATTCGGTTTTTCATCGAACTGTGTACACGGAAATACTTATTGATGCGCCACGAGAAAAAGTATGGTCTGTTTTGACTGACTTTTCAAATATGCCATCATGGAGCAAATCATTGCAGAAAATTTCCGGCGAGATGAAACTGAATGGTGATGTTGTTGTTGATTTTATTGATAATACAAAGACTGTAAAGCAATTTCATCACAAACTAAAATATTATGATGAAGGAAAAAGTTTTGGTTGGTCCGACCCATTTTTCCTTTTTTTATACGATGACCATTTGTATAGGCTGGAAGAAATGCCTGGAGGAAAAACAAAATTCATACAATCTGATGCTGCCGATGGTTTCTCTTCTCTTTTTTTCGGAACAATAGCTACTGATTTTATGCTCACTTCATACATGGAGTTCAACTCTACGTTGAAGGAAATTGTTGAAAAAAAGTAAGCACAAAATTTTATTAACTAAAAAAAATCAATCAAGGTTTCGAGGAATACTTTTTATGAAGCGCATATTACTGTGGAGTGGCATTTCTATCACCGCACTCTTACTTATTTTTCTTGGTGTTTTTTACGCGATGTTTGGCGGGAGAGGAAATGAATTTCCTTCGATGGCAACAGTCCCAATGATGCCTTCGTCTGCAATGGAAATTGTGGCTACGCTTTCCGAACCACCGGGAAATCTCGCGGTATCGCAGGACAACCGTGTTTTTATCACCTATCATGCCGAATCGCGCCCGGAGATGAAGGTCTTGGAAATTGTCAACGGACAACCCAAACCGTATCCAAACGAAGAATTTCAGCATGAACGTCAAAACGGAGAGCCGTATTTCGACCACATTTTCAATATTCGTATTGATAGGCAAAACCGCCTTTGGACGCTAGACCACGGGTTTCATGGTCTGAAAAAGCCGCGTTTGATGGCATTTGACCTTGCAACGAATAAACTTGTTCACGACGTTGTTCTGCCTTCGGATATTGCCGGAACGGGATCGTATATCCAAGATATGCAGATAGATTCTTCGGGAGAGCATATTTACATTGCTGACATTGGTGTTATTGCAAAAAAGCCTGCCATAATCATTTACAACACCAAAACCCGGACATCGCGGCGTATCTTGGAGCGGCATACGTCAGTAACAGAAGAGCCGTATGAAATCAACGCTCAAGGGCGCAAAATGTACCCGCTCGGCGGTCTATTCTGGATGCACCCGGCGCTTGACCCGATTGCACTCGACAAACGTGATGAATGGCTCTATTTCGGACCAATGGCAGGAGATAAACTCTTCCGCGCTCGCATTGCCGACTTAAATAATGCGTCACTTTCTCTAGAGCAGTTGGCGAGCCGTGTTGAATTGTATGCGAAGAAATCCCAATGTGACGGGCTTTCGATGGATGTTGAGGATAACATTTACGTTACGTCCATTGAGGATGGAGCAATCAATATTATTGGAAAAGACCGTCAGCAAAAAACGCTCATCAAACACCCAAAAATGCGCTGGCCCGACGGCTTGAGTTTTGGCGGTGATGGATATTTGTACATTGCCGATAGCGATATTCCCGATGTGATGATGAAAAGTAAATCGCATATTGCCGCCAGTGCGCCATTCTATATTTTTCGATGCAAGCCTTTAGCGAGCGGGGTTGCGGGGCAATAATTGCCGTTTTCCGTCCGTAGAAATTACCCCTCGACCAATTTCCAAAATGTTGCTATTTTGCCCGTACTGTCGCTTTTCAAGCAGTGGTACGGGCTTTTTCTATTTTCTACAGAGTGCAGCCCAGATGTTGTTCATTGTGTTGTTTCCGATATTCGTTTTTGCTCATGGAGTCATTTTTTATCACTTTTTTAGCGCGTCTTGATTATCTTTGCAATAAGCCACGTCTCTTCACCCAATGCCTTCCAGAACCCCATGAAAACACCGATAATTCTTGCTGTTGATGACGACAGTGCCGTTCTACGCGCTTTAGAGCGCGATTTACGCAAGCAGTACCGCAAAGACTACCGTATTTTAACAACGCTCTCGGCAAATGAAGCACTTGCGACACTCCGCGAATTAAAGACGAAACAAGAAGTTGTTGCATTACTCCTTTCCGACCAGCGAATGCCGGAGATGCAAGGTGTTGATTATCTTACTATCGCAAAAGATATTTACCCGAAAGCAAAACGTGCTTTGTTGACGGCATACTCCGACATTGAAGCGGCAATACGCGCTATCAACGATGTAGGGCTTGATTACTACCTCGCCAAGCCTTGGGATCCGCCGGAAGAAAAATTATACCCGGCACTGAACGAACTTTTGGAAGAATGGCAAGCCTCCTACAAGCCTGATTTTACGGGCTTGCGGGTGCTTGGTTATCAGTGGTCGCCGAAATCACACATTATTAAAGATTTTTTGACGGGAAACCTTGTTCCCTACAAATGGCTGGATGTGCAGACTCATCCTGATGCTTTGGAAATGCTTGCTTTGCATAGTCTCGAAACGATTGATTTGCCAGCAATACTTTTTGAAGATGGCACGGTTGCAAAAAATCCGCAGCCTGTGGATATTGCCACCAGAATTGGCTTGCAGTCAAAGGCTTCGGCGAATGTGTATGATGTGGTGATTGTTGGTGCTGGTCCATCGGGGCTTGCTTCGGCGGTGTATGGGTCGTCGGAAGGTCTAAAAACCTTGCTTGTGGAAAAACGAGCGCCCGGAGGGCAGGCGGGAACAAGTTCGCGTATTGAAAATTATCTCGGCTTTCCGACGGGGCTGAGTGGCGCTGAACTGACTCGACGCGCTATTTCTCAAGCAGTACGTTTGGGCGCAGAATTTCTTGCTCCGCAGAGTGTGGAAGCAATTGTGATTTCCCCAAACCCGCATGAACACTATAAAACGGTGAAATTTATTGATGGCACGGAACTCGTCGCAAAAAGCATTATTATCAGCACTGGCGTTGAGTACCGCGAGTTGGAGGCAGAAAATATCAGCAATTTTACGGGAGCTGGCATATACTACGGCGCTGCGACGACCGAGGCAAATGCTTGCAAGGAGAAAGATGTTTATATCGTTGGCGGTGGGAACTCAGCAGGGCAGGCTGCAATGTACCTTTCTCATTTTGCACGTCGAGTTTTTATCGTCATTCGCGGTGCGTCGCTTTCGGCAACGATGTCGCAGTATCTTATTGACCAGATTTCTCACACACAGAATATTGAACTTTTACCCTATACTGAGGTTGTAGCGGCGTGTGGTCAAGATAAATTGGAGGAATTGGATCTCATCAATAATCAAACAAAAGAACGGCGCATCGTTCCGGCTCAAGCGCTCTATGTGTTTATTGGCGCAAAACCAAGTTCTGAGTGGCTTCCACCGAATATTATTCGCAATGGGCGTGGATTTGTCGAAACTGGGCGCGAAATGCTTCTGCACGGTGATGCCCGTCAATACTGGAAATTACAGCGCGAACCTTTCTTGTTGGAAACATCGGTGCCGGGAATTTTTGCGGCAGGGGATGTTCGTGCAGGAGCGATGAACCGTGTGGCTTCTGCGGTTGGCGAAGGTTCGATGGCGATAAAATTTGTGCATGAGTATTTAGCGACGTTGTAATTGTCTCACTTTTGAAATGATATTTATGGATACACTCACGATAGATACTGCAACTCCCGAACTGATTTATCCTCATATTGTGCGGAATCATAAAGGCGAGCCATACATTTTGGGAACAAATACCAAAGTGCAGGCGGTAGCATTTTATTTCAAATCCGGCATGAGTGCAGAAGAAATTTGTGATGCTTTGTCGCATTGCACAGCTGCCGAGATTCACTCTGCAATAGCATATTACCTTGATTTTGAGGAGGAAATTGAAATGCTATTAGCCACAGAGCGGGCGTTGTTTACTGAGCTAAAACGTCAATACGAGTCTTCTTCACTAGATACGATAATGGCATGAAGGAAAAAATACGATTATTGATTGATGAGGATATGAACTTGCGGTTAGCGGAGGCTCTGCGGCGGCGCAATTATGATGCCGTCCATATTCAAGAGGTCGGTCGCAAAGGCAAGACTGACCCTGAACAGTTAGCATATGCTGCTTCGGAGGGTCGTTGTTTTGTGACGTTTAATGTCGGTGATTTCGTGCAACTACATTCGTCCTCTATTTTGAGTAATTCACCCCATAGTGGTATTATCGTCGTTCCGCGTATATCTTTGTCAGAAGCCGTACATTTACTTTCGACATTCCTTGAACGCCATAAACGAGAGGATATGATAAATGAACTTCGATTTTTATCAGCAACTAATTTTTAATCATGCGTGAAGTATCCATCCGTAATTTCGTAGGATAGTCACCATTTTTCTCAGGAGGTTTTATGCAATTTGGCGTACTCGAAAAAGTTTTACTTCCGCTTATGCTTGCCGTCGTTATGTTTGGTATGGGCATGGGGCTGTTGATAAGCGATTTTAAGCGTGTTCTGCAAACGCCCGGACAGGCATTGCTTGGATCGGTTGGGCATTTCGTTTTGATGCCGCTTGCGGCGTTTTTGGTGGTCAAACTCACCGGATTGACGGGCGGTTTGGCGCTGGGCGTGATTATCGTTGGCTCGTGTCCAAGCGGACCGACCTCGAATCTTATCAATTATCTCGCCAAAGCCGATGTTGCGCTGGCTGTTGTTATCACAACCCTTTCAACGCTGCTCTGCCCAATAATGATGCCGCTTCTGGTGTCGTTTATGGGCAATACGCTAGGCTTATCAAGCAGCCCAGTTGTTGTTCCGTTTGCAGAAATGTTGAAATTAGTGTTTGTCATTATTGCAATTCCCATTTCCCTCGGTATGCTTGTTCGTAGTAAAGCGCCCAAATTTGCAGATAAGATTGAACGTCCGTATAAAATTTTCTCGGTCTTGTTTCTGCTCGGAATGATTGTTTTCGTTCTAGCAAAAAACTGGGATAATTTCCTCACAAACATTCCCACGCTTGGTCCGGCGATTATTTTGCAAAATGGTATCGGCTTGCTACTCGGCTTTTATTCCGGCAAAATTTTTGGGTTTGGCACAAAGCAATGCCGCACCTTATCTATTGAGGTCGCCATACAAAACACGACGCTTGGCATGACTGTCGCTATGACATTTTTCTCACCAGAATCGGCGTTGCCGGGCGCAATTTTCAGCCTGTGGATGTATGTAACAGGGCTGGCACTGGCTTCCTATTGGGCGAAAAATCCAGCGAAAGATGACCTTGTTCCTCAAGCAGCTTAAAAAATCAATTGCTTCGTAATTTTCAAATCCCCTCGAATACCTTGTATTCAGGGGATTTGTTCCTTTTTCCCTTTCTCCATTATGGATATTCTTACCGCTCTCAAAGACTCATCGGAACTCAAAAACGTTCCCGACGATCAACTGCAATGGCTCATAGATCGCGGGGATTGCAGAAGTTTCAGCGCAGGCGATATGCTCTTCAAAAAAGATGACCCGATTGAAAGTATGTACGTTATCATGGAAGGGGCATTGCAATTCCGACTTGAGCAAAGTGGGCAATTTCGTGAGATTTCTCAACTGAAAAAAGGTGGCATTGGTGGGACGCTGCCATACTCCAGAACACGGTTGGCAACGGGTTTCGGGATATTTATTGAGCCAACGACCATGTTCTTTCTGCACCGCGACCACTTTCGGGCTATGACAAAGGAGTGCTTTGAGTTGACCGAAACGCTGGTGCATTTTATGACAAGCCGCGCACGGAATTTCACTGCTTTTGAGCAGCAGACCGAAAAAATGGCGGCTCTAGGGCGCATATCGGCTGGCTTGGCGCACGAATTAAATAACCCTTCGGCGGCTATTGTACGCAGTGCGGATGCCTTTAAGCAGCATCTTTCCTCGACACCGGAGCGATTTAAGCGGGTCATGTCGTTGCAATTAAATCCCGTAAGTGTGGATGTTTGCAACGAACTATTTTTCCGCAAAGCCTCTGCCGGTGTGCGGTACGACCTTTCCCCGATTCAAAAAGCTGATGCCGAAGATACTCTACTGAACTGGTTGGAAGACCATGACGTGAATGATGGCTTTGATATTGTCGGAAACCTTGTGGATTTTGGATTTACGACCGAAGAACTGGAATTTATTTTGGAGAAGATAGGTGCAGAGGGCTTTTTCACGGTTTTGGGGTGGTTGGACAATGTGCTGACGACCGAGCGTTTTGTGTCGGAAATCAGCGAAGCCTCGAAGCGCATCAATGATATTGTCAATGCAGTAAAATCCTATTCGCACCTCGACCGAGCCTCAGAGCGCCAAAAATCGGATATTCACGAAGGCATTCGCAAAACACTGATGATTATGGCGTATAAAATCAAAAAAAATGGTATTACCATTCTGGAAAATTTTGACCCCACACTGCCCGAACCGAAGGTATTTGTGGGAGAACTCAACCAAGTATGGACAAATTTGATTGATAATGCCGTTGACGCACTGGAAAACAGTGCCGTCAAGACACTCGAAATCGCCACGTCGCATAAAATCGGCTTTGTCGAGATACGCCTTATTGATAGCGGCGCGGGGATTCCATCTGATATTCAATCCAACATTTTTGAGCCATTTTTTACGACAAAACCCATGGGCAAAGGCACAGGCTTGGGGCTGAATGCGGTGCAGCGCATCATTCAACAGCATAATGGCGATATTAAAGTTGTTTCTGAGCCGGGGCGCACCGAATTTCGCGTTTGTCTGCCTTTGGAATGATTGCTACATGAAAAATACTTTTCCTGCTCGGCGGCTGAAGAGCGCTTCAATACTGACTTTATGCGGGTTTTACCTCTGTCCCACCATCGTTGAAAAATCTTGATGAAAAATTTTACTTTGTTTACCATTCTCTACGTCATTCTTGCTTTTGTGGAGTTATACAGCGAGATTGCCCCAGAAAGAGCATTACACCTTGCTTCCAAGCCATTACTCGTTCTGCTTGTGGGGGTGATTTTTCTCACTTCAACACGCGGCAGCAATCATCCAGCAAAAAAATTCGTTCTTTTGGGACTGCTATTTTCGTGGTTCGGCGATGTTTTGCTGATGTTTAAGCAAGAATTTTCGGGGTCGTTTGTTAGTGGTCTTGGGGCGTTTTTGATAGCGCATATTTTCTACATTATCGCTTATCGTCAAGGTAGCGGTGGGAAGTTTACGTTGTCGTATTTTATGGTTGTTCCCATCATCGGCTATGGTGTGGTATTGTTTAGCGTTCTCGCACCGTATCTTGGCTCGATGCTACTGCCTGTTGCGGTATATTCCATCGTGCTGCTAGGGATGCTCGTGGCAGCGTTGGAGCGTGACGGACGCGCATCGCAGGAAAGTTTTTGGTGGGTTGTGGCGGGGGCAGTGTGCTTTGTTGGCTCAGACTCGATTTTGGCTTGGCATAGCTTTGTTACGCCTTCGGCTGCGGCGCGGGTGTGTTTGATGACACTGTATATAGCGGCGCAATATGCGATTGCGCGAGGAATGGCGAGGCATATCAATAAAAAAATAGAGAATGATTCTTTGCCTGTTTGATTCCCGCAAGAAGCGTAAAATATCACACCTCTTGCGCCCCCAAACTGTACGTCCAAAACGTCGGCTATACAATCATTCTCTCCGTCAAATTTACAATCAACTCAACATTTTTCAAAATTGTATGACCACGCTTAACCTATGATTTTGCGCCTTTTCACGGCATCGCTCTTGAGCATCCTCTCTGCTGCACCGTTGCTGGTTCTTGCACAGAACCCGCCTACAACCTCGCTTCAAAGCATTTCCGGCACCGTGAGCGAAGCGGCTTCGGGTGAAGCTGTTATCGGAATAAATGTTATCCTGTTTGCTGAGGGAATGTATCAAAAGCAAGGTGCAAAGCCTGTTTCCGGCGCTCGGACAAATAAATATGGGTTTTATTCGCTGCCTAATCTGAATATCGGAAAATACGAACTGGTTGTGCGGGGAATTGGCTACAAGCAAGCAATGAAGACCGTTGTGGTAAGTGCTGGTGAAGCGCCGCAACGGGTAAATTTTGCCCTACAAACTGCCACCACCGTTGCCGGAGAAGTAACCGTCCGAGCCAGCCGCGATGAAGCACAAACCTCAACAGCGAAAATTAGTGCTGTGTCGTTATCGCCCGAAATCACAAAATCGTTACCCGCTTTTGGCGGTGAGGCTGATGTTTTCAGGGCTTTACAGCTTATGCCGGGTGTGCGGACGGGGAATGAAGTTTCTAATGGGCTTTTTGTGCGGGGCGGGTCGCCAGACCAGAATTTAACGCTCTTGGATGGTGTTGTAGTCTATAATCCATCTCACCTCGGCGGGCTTTTGAGCGTGTTCAATAACGATGCTTTGCGCGATACGCGCTTGCTCAAAGGATCGCTTCCGGCGGAATATGGCGGGCGCTTGTCGAGTGTGATTGATATTACGATGAAAGAAGGCACGAAAGAAAAGTTCTCCGGCTCAGGCGGAATCAGCATTCTCAGTGGGCGCATTCTCGCCGAAGGTCCTATTGGCGACGACGCAACCTTTATGATTGCCGGAAGGCGCTTGTGGCTTGACTTATTGGCTGCGGCGCTGAACGAACCCATCAAAAGTCTCGCTCCGCAAGCTGCAAATTTTATCCCCAGCTATTATTTTTATGACCTCAATGCAAAAATCAATTACAAAATTGGTGAGAACGACCGCGTGTATGTAAGCGGCTTCTGGGATTATGATTTGCTCAAAAATCCGCAATTCTTTACCGAACAAGCATTCGATGTGTCGTGGGGAAATGCTCTTGCAAACGTGCGCTGGTCGCATATTCATTCGGCAAATCTCTTTACGAATTTTCAGGCATCATTCACCAATTACGAATTCGGAACCAGCATCAGTTCTCGCTTGCCCAATGGTGACACCCTGCGTTTCGGCTCTGCATCGAAGATTCAAGATTGGACATTCAAAGCAAGTGGGGAATGGACTCCGACAGACGCACACGTTGTAAAATTTGGCGCAGAAGGGATTTACCACCAGTTTCGCGGCTCGACCGTTTCCGATGGGCGGTTCTCCGGCGGTGGCTTTACACTGGATGCGACAAATTCTTCCCAGATTCAATCGTGGGAAACCTCGGTATTTGCACAAGACGAGTGGCAAATTATGTCAAACCTGAACGTTAATGCGGGTTTGCGGGGAGTTTGGTTTCAAAATGGAAATTATGCTTTTCTCGAACCCCGCATTTCGGCAAGTTTCGCTTTGACCGATGAAATCACGCTTCGCGGCTCGTTTGCTCAGGCAAATCAATTCATTCACCTAATTATTCGGAATGATATTGGCGTTCCGAGTGACGTATGGTTCCCCTCCACGGAGCGTATCAAGCCCGCAAGTGGGCAACAGTACGTCTTCGGGGCAGAAGCGATGTTGTTCGGCGGAGAGTGGCTTTTGAGTGCCGAAGGGTATTTTAAGCGACAGGCAAATATTCTGGAATTTAAGGATGATGCGCAATTCAGTTTGCTTGCTCCAACGGAAGACCAGCTCACAAGCGGTCTTGGGGAGAATTATGGTGTGGAATTGTTTTTGAACAAGCGCATGGGGCAGTGGACGGGATGGCTTGGGTACACGCTTGCGTGGGCATGGCGGCAATTTCCCGATTTGAACGACGGGCGTTGGTTCCATCCGCGTTTCGACCGCAGACACGATATTTCCTTTGTACTGAACTACAAACACAACGACGCATGGGAATTTGGCTTGACATGGGTATATCAGACCGGGCAAGCATTTACGATGCCTATCGGACAATTCGATTTTGTACCGTTGACCAATGGACGTGTTCCAGGCGGTACGTCCAGACCCCGCTTCCAATCAACTCAGCGTAATGGGTTTCGGTTGCCGGAATTTCACAAACTCGACCTAACGGCGACGCATCATTTCCAATGGTTTGGTTTGCCGTTTACTTTTTCTCTGAGCATTTACAATGCCTACAGCCGCGCCAATCCTTTTGTTTGGAACATTCGTTACCGCGATGAAATTCTTGCAGATGGTTCGCGGAAGCAGATTCCGTTTATTGAGGAAATTTCGCTGATTCCTTTTATCTTGCCGACCTTTGGTCTTGGTTTTACGTTTTAATGCAATCCCATTTGGCAGTATATTTCTCACCACTTTTTGATTCTTCCTTCGATGCTGTTTTTACGACGATTATTCTCGCTTCTCTGCGTATTACTCAGTGCCGCAGCCTGTACGAACCTTGCCGACCTTGCGCCACCGATGTTCAAAACCAATATTTCGTCGTTGCCGCTTCTCGACACGACGCTGGTTCTTCAATCCTTCCTTACCGCCGACACAACATTTCTTCGCCGCGACGCGCAGACGGGGAATCTCGTGTTTGTGCAAGAGCGCGACATTCCCGCAGGGCGCGTCGGCGATTCGCTCAAAATCTCGACATTGCCGCTTGCGGCAACGGTAGAGTTTGGGAATCGCCCGGAAATTGCGGCACTGATTCAATCGTTGGCAAACCTTATCGTGCCGATATCCGACCTTCTGCCGCCGCTCCCACGCTCCACGACGATGCCGATTCCTTTTCCGGGAACACCGCAAAATGGCGTGAATATTCGTCGTGCAGTTGCTTTGGGAAGCGATATTGAAAGCCTGACACTGACAAGCGCACGGGTGCGGCTTCGGATGACGAACCGCCTACCGTTTCCTGTTGAAATTCGTCCGATTGCCGGGCAAAATTCCGCCGGAGTGCGCTTTACGCCTCGTTCCGGCGGCTCAAACGTCCTATTTGCTGTTCCTGATTCCCGCCGCACGGTGCAAAGCGGCGATAGCCTTGTTCTGACGCAAACTCTCAGTAATATCGTCATTGCCGATGGCGCTAGTGTCGAAACACAAGTGTTTGCCGCCGCTAGGAGTGGTATTGTTTATGGCGACACGGCAGGAATAAGCGTTAGTGTGTCGTTGGAAGAGCCGATTGTTGCCGAAGCCCGTGTTTCCTTGCCTTCGCGGACATTTCGCTTTCTTACGACAGTTCCTCTCTCTGGCGGAACACGGCTGCAAGCGGCACGGTTACAAGCGTTGAGCGCCGCTCTCACGGTGGATAATGGCTTTGAAATTACCGGCGCAGCCATCATTAGCGCTCCGCAACTCCGAACACAAGCAGGTAAGACATTTCAACAAGCTATTCGCATTGAACGAGGTATGAACCGATTTACACTTTCAAGCGCTGCGCCGCTTGATTTAGTCCCGGACAGCCTTGACCGTGTGCGTGGTGGCATTATGGATAGTTTGCGTTTGGTGGTGGAATTGCAGAATGATTCAGTTGTCGCGCCGCGCCGCATTACAGTTCGGCAGTCTGATAAAATCTCGCTTGGCGGTGTACTGAGTGAAACGCGATTGGATTTTGCACGAGGCGTTTCGCTGCCCAGTATCGCGTTTAATCTTGCCTCTGAGGTGACGTTTTCTCTTACGCCGGAGTTGGAAAAATTGGGTTTTACGGAGGTTTTGGCGGAACAACTTCAGTTGGAATTACGCCTCGTCAACACCGCCGGAGCAGACGGTTTGCTTTCAGGAACGGCGTATTTGCTGGGTTCGATGTCGCGCCCGATGGATAGTTTGGTCATAACAAACCAAGAAGTGAAGCGGGCAAACGAGCAGAACGGGCGGCTTCTGCCCGTGACGACGACGCTCAAAACAAGTCGCGCAAATATCCGCCTGACCGAGTTTCCGCGCCGTGTGAGTGTTCAAGCACGTGGACAGTTGTTGCAAAATCGCCCATTTTTTATTGAGCGCACAAGCACTGTCGGCGGTACGGCTTTGATGACGATTCCCCTAGCGGTGCGGGTTACGGGCGGTCGCTATAACGATACCATCCCACTGGATTTGCGGTCAACGATTGAAACAGCACAAAAAAATATTGATAGCGCAGCGCTTTTTCTGCAAATGCAAAATCGGCTTCCTGCCAGCGCAGAACTTCGCGTCCATTTCCTTGACAATGCCCGCAAGCCCCTTTTGGTGCTACCTGCGGGTGAGTCTCTGCGCTTACCAAGTGCAAGCATCAATGCTGCCGGACAGCGTGTTCCAACGCCAAATGAGCAGACGATTTCTCTCAGCCCGCAAAATCTCGCTTCGCTGCAAAATGCACGATATTTGGCGTTAGAGGTCAAATTTTCTACGCCAAGCACCATGCCGTTTGCACGATTTCAAACACAAGATTTTGTGCGGGTTCGCGCCTCAATCAGCCTACGCTTGAAAACGCCGTGAGTGGTGGAGGTCATTGGTACATTAGTCATTTGGTAGTTGTTGTTTGTCATTCTTTTATTGTTATTGTTATTGTTATTGTTATTGTATGTTGAATAGTTGTTTCTTGCAGAGCGCTCTGCGTCTGGCTTGCTTAGTTGTATGCTTCCAATTTGCCTCGATTTCCGTATTTGCGCAAGCCTTTACCAATCCCGTCGCAACGGCGCTGGGTAGCGCTGGTGTAGCAACGGCGCAGGATGTGGACGCAATCGCTCTTAATCCGTCGCTTATCGTAACGCCGCAATACCTCCAAAACACCGCATCCACACTGACGTTCACGCTTGGGGCGGTCGGTGGCACAGCCGGAGCGAGTGCATTCAAACTCAGCGAAATACCGCAGTTTTTCGGAAAAGTTGATGAAAAGCGCCGCATTCTCTCCGATGCAGAACTTCGCAAAGGCGCATTACTCCTTGATGGAAGTCGCCTTGGCGGACAAGTGGATGCAACGCTTTTCGCGGCAACGTTGCAGACAGCTATTGGCGCATTTGCATTGTCGGCAAGTCTGCATGGTGATGCAGGTATTCGCTTGCCGCGTGGATTGGCGCAAGCGCTTCAGGGGTACAATGCCGCAGAACGCTTGCGTTTGGATGGGTTGCGGGGGATGGGCGTGGGATATGGAAATCTTCAACTTGGCTATGCAAATCACATTCTATTGCCCTCAATGGCAGATTCTACCAGCACTCTCGCGGCATTGCGTGTGGGAGGAACGATGCAATATCTCGTTGGCTACGCGCTGGAAGAACTCAGCAAAGCCAATCTCGAATTTACGCCCTTGCCTGTCCGTGATTTTCCAACGACCAGTTACAACATCCGCGCAAACCTTGATTACACGCTGCGTTCCGCCGGAACTTCTCTTCTAACTCGCGGACAATTTCCGCAAAATCCTGCTGGTCTTTTCGGCTCAAGTGCTGGAAGTGGCTTTGGTGCTTCGTTGGGTGCAGTAGCGGCGTTGCGATTGCCCGGAAGTAAGGCGGCAGCATGGCAGATAGGAATTTCGCTGACGAATATTGGCGGCATCACGTGGAATACGGCGCGAGTGGCGCGGGTGGCTTTGCAGGACACAATTACGAGTATTCTCTCACTTGCTGCCGACAGCACGTATCTTCAGCGTTTGCGCGATACCACAAACCGCATTGAATCTCAGTTTCGTAGCCTTCCAACGCAACTCAATATTGGATTTGCTTTTGATTATGGTTCGTATTTTGGCTTGGCTACGCCGTTTATTGTGAGTGTTCAATACACGCAAGGATTGAACGAAAGCGGCTTCAACACTCTCTTGCCACGCTTTAGCGTGGGATTTGCTTGGGAGAATACGGGTTGGATACCGTCTTTGCGGACAGGCGTTGCGCTGGGCGGACAGGAAGAAGCCCAGTGGTCGTGCGGCTTGGGGTGGAATATTGCCGACGGCTTTATGATTGATGCGGCTTTTGCAAATCTTTTGCCATTGCTCAATGGTGGGAGCGGAACGTGGCTGGGTGGAAGTTTGCGGATGAAAGGGCGTATTGCGTGGTGAGGAAATACCTTGTACGCTGTCAAAAACATCCACGAATCGCACGAATTGGCATGAATCAAGAACAATTTTTAGCAATCATTCGCTCAAATATCCTGATTCGTGAGGATTTGTGCGATTCGTGGACAATGTTTCGATATCCGACCAGTTACGTTGAATCGTAGAAACGCAAGATTTTACGGCACTTGATAAAGCGTTACCGCCTCATCGCGCCCTTTGACCATTGTTGGCGGTAAAGCGATTAGGTTAATTTCTATCCGCATTTTTTCGCTTAATTGATCA
>JAAFHM010000528.1 GCA_013298375.1 Ignavibacteria bacterium
AAATATCATGCAGAAAAAGTGCAGGGCGTGTGCCTTTTTCATGCAACACCCTTTGCCGACCCGCCGGAGGTGCGCGAACAACGGTTGTTGACGATGGAATCTATCGCCAATGGTGGTAAAGAAGCAGCTATTGACGGCTTAATGAAGCGGGTTTTGACAGAAGCGGCGTTTGCAAAGAAGCCGGAAATGGTCGCTGCATTCAGGCGCTTGCTGGGGAATGTGCCGGAAAGCGGCATGATTGCTGCTCATGGTGCTATGCGTGATCGCGAGGATACAAGCGCTCTGCTGGATGATTGCACCGTTCCGATACTGTTTATTTGGGGCAAGCAGGATGCGATTATTCCTGTTGAAAAGATGTTGCCTTTGGTGACAAAACCCCGCAAGGCTCTTCTTTGCTTGCTGGACGGCGTTGGGCATACGGGAATGTTGGAATCGCCGAAAGAGTGCCAAGCGGCGATGGAAATGCTGATGAAGGTTGTGGCGGTGTCTTAATTGCTGGGTCATCTATGATTTCTTGCAAATGCCTTATGCTGAACGATAATCATTGCAAAACCTTTGCTGCTCGGAGTTTATTGTTCTTGTTCGCAAGTTCTTTCGTTTGCAACTCAAGCGATTTCAGTATTGTTACATCGGTTTCGAGCCTAAAAAGCCTGCTCACATTTGTTTCTTTCGTTTGGATGAGGATCTTCATGATGTAGTTTTTGCCATGAGAAGATTTTTCTAATTTTTTAATAGCGTCTTCAAGGGTCTCGTCTTCTTTTTGAATTTTTATCGGTACAGGCGCTCCCCCAAAATGCTCTTTCAGAAAGCCGTCAATGCCGGAATTTCGCTGCACAGGGAAAGCATTGATATTTTGCAGGAGAGCTAATTCCTTTTCGGTCTTTTCGTAATATTCATTTACGCCTTTATTCAGGAGATTTGATTCAGAAATGATCATTTCTTCCAGCCTCATCTTGGCTAGCTCGACTGCATCACCTGAGATGTCAATGCCAATATATTTTCGTTGTAAATATTTTGCCGCAACACACGTCGTTCCACTTCCACAAAATGGATCAAGAACCAAATCTCCTTCATCGGTTGCAATATTGATGAGTTGGGTTAATAGTACAACGGGCTTCTGCGTCGGATATCCTGTTCTTTCTCGTGCTTTTGGGTTTAAATAGGGGATTTCCCAAACATCGGAAAGTGGTACACCTCTTTTTTCTTTGCCCAACACCGTGTTCCCATATTCATCTCTTTTGTAAACAGATTTTCCGTTGGCATTTCGCTCTCTGTCTTGTAAAATCTGGTCAAGATTTGTTGTTGCTGAATAATCTGTGTACAAGGTATTAAATTTGAAATCTTGTGTTTTGGAATAAAAGAAAATGACTTGATGTGCATTCAAAAGACCTTTTTTAGCGTTAGACCAGCGCTTATATGTCCAGATAATTTCACTCTGAAAATTATCTCGCCCTAAGACTCTATCCAAAACTAATCGAATATGATGTGAGGCTGTTTTGTCGCAGTGTAAAAAAACACTTCCTGTATTTTTTAATATTCTTTTTGATTGCTCTATAACACGTTCAATCATGGACAAATACTCTTCTATTGAGTTGTACTTATCATCGAAAGCAAATGTTTTAGAATTATCTTTATTGGTGAGAGTGTGCTTGCGTTGAGTAAAAAAAGGCGGGTCAAAATAAATTAAATCAACGCTATTGTCATCAATATCGTTGAGTTTTTCGATACAGTTTCCGTGAATGATGTTATTGATGTCCATTGTTGGGAGTTCTTTCGGTGGCAATTTGTGTCAAAATGGCTTGTAAGTCAACCCCGGTGTACGCTTGCAAGTATGACCATGCTTCGTCGCCGCCATAATACTCGCCTCCAATCCCTGCGTAGAGTGTTTTCAATGTCTCCTGAATGCGTATCGCTTGCTCTCGTTGTGGGTAGTAGAACATGAGACGAATTGGCGTGTAACCATGTCCTTTAATGACTTTTACTCGTGTATGCTCTTTTGTTATATGGTCGCCGTCGGTTGTTGCGTCTCTCCATTTAATTTCGATTGCATCATTCCCATTGAGAAAATCAATCTCAAATGTTTTCGGTTTTTGCCCGATGGTGTTTTTTACCGTTCTTTTCGCTCCTTCTGGAAAACGAAACTTTAAACAGGACGTTACCGCATCCTCCAAAAATGAACCAGCATATTTATAAAGGAAGCGACCAGTATTTTGATATAAATCAATATGTTGACCTTGCTCATTGCTTATTCCCAAAACTCGGTAAATCAGATAGTGAGCATTGTCGTCAGTTTTCATTTCTTCGGTTCTTGTTTCAATCTTACTTTTCAAATTTGCTGCGTATGTTTCAGCTAAGTTCCTGATACTTTCTATTAATTCGTTCATTCTCAATGTGTAAAATAGGTGCAATTTGCTCAAAAAGTCCAGCAAAGATACAGCAAAAGTGGTATAAAATCAAGTATCAAAGGAAATAGAAAAGAACATCCAGCAGAGTATTTTCAACCTGTATCGGCATAAACAACAATATTTTGCATAACTCCTGTGATATTTTCACTCCTTCTGCGAATCATATCCTACAAACACTCTTGTACAACGGTAGCTGCACAATAACCCTGAATTGAATACCACTATGACTCCGCCAACGCTTGAAGAGCAGTTTATTACCATACTCCGCGACCACAAAAAATTGATATACAAAGTCTGCCATTCCTACACGACCAATAAAGACGATTTCAAGGATTTGGAACAAGAGATTTTGATACAGGTATGGAGCGCTATACCCAGATATGATGCGGCATACAAGCTAACAACGTGGATGTATCGTATTGCGCTGAACACCGCCATTTCATTTTATCGCAAAGAAAAGCGCAAGCCGCGCCATACCCCACTTGAAGGGCAAATACTGGAGTTGCTTGCTGACACGACCAGTGAGCGCGATGCCGAAATTGAACACCAAATCCAACAGCTGCATTCATTTATTGAAAAACTCGGCGAGGTCAATAAGGCTTTGATGATACTCTATTTAGAGGGCAATAATTACAAAGAGATGGCAGAGATTTTGGGTATTTCGGAGACGAATGTAGCGACAAAAATCAACCGTATAAAAATTCTTTTGAAAAAACAGTTTTCCCATCATAATTAACGTACTATCATGGAATTAGAAGAAATGCAACTTGCTTGGGGACAGTTCGATAAAAAACTCGACACCCTGCTTCGTTTCAACGAGCAACACGCCTGCGCACTCACGTTGCAAAAGGTGAAATCAAGCCTTCGGCAATATGTTCTTTTTCGTAGCATTGAGGCAATCATTGGTTTGATTGCCATAAATTATTTGGCAGATATAGCGCTTACATCATCATCGGTTCCAAGCGTTCTAGCTTCCGCCTTGATATTATGCGCTTTTACGATACTTGGCGTGGCGGGTTGTGTGAACCGACTATACTGGGTAAGCCAAGTAGATTATGCTGCACCCTCAGCAACGCTTCAGAAAAATTTGTTGAAAATCGAATCGCAAACACTGATGTTTACACGCTTTCTGATGCTCTTGCTTCCGTTATATCCGGCATATTTGATTGTTGGCGCGTGGTGGTTGACGGGAGTTGACCTTGTTTCCGAGGGTAATTCGGCGTGGTGGCTCGC
>JAAFHM010000424.1 GCA_013298375.1 Ignavibacteria bacterium
GACCGCATAACCACGCAGGTTGTCGTAAATAATTTCGTCCGGGTTGGTGTCGTAATCGGGGATGATTTTATTGGTGAAATAGGTGTAGAATGCCGTTACGTCCAGCGTTATGAAGGCTTCGGGCAGAGCAAGTGTTTTGGAATAGTTGACGTTGGCATTGTACGACATCTCCGGCTTGAGTGCTTCGCGGATAACGACGCGACGCGCACCCGTGAGTGCGGCATGGTCTTCAGTAAAAATATTGACGACACGAAAACCATTCCCCGCCGAAAGCCGCACTACATCATCGTTTTCGGACTTCCATTTGTAGTTGATTCGCGGCGTAACGATGCTGCCATGCGCACTACTCCAATCGTACCGTGCGCCCAAAAGCAAAGTATGTTCCGGTGCGAGGGCTATTTCGTCTTGGATAAACACGCCCGGCAGCAGGATATTTTGCGGCATCGGGCGACCATTCGCATCGTTTGTTGCGGGCGTATTATCTTGGTAAAATGTATGGCGCGTAGCCGCACCAAACAAGAATTGATGCGCTTCCCACAATGTTTTCTCCCACGTAATTTGCCCAAAAGAAATCTGCTGTGTGGCAAAAAATGGTGTCGTGCCGTAGTACGAATTTTGATGATGATGGTTAAAAGAGCCACGCAGAATAATTTTCTCGTTTGGTATCGGAAGCTGGTATGCACCAATCACTTCCGCACGATTAGTGACAATGGATTCGCCGTAAATGCTATCGCCACCCCGAAATTCCGGCGACCAATTCATCTGCCCGCCAAAGCGGTCTTCGGTGACGTAGCGCACAGCAAGCGAGGTTTCGCCTTTGTCTTCGCGCTCCAATGACCATTTTGTGAAGGCAGAAAGGCGCTGCTGCAAAGTTGCATCGGTAAAACCGTCGCCGTTATTATCAACGCGGTTTTGAAAATGGAAATAATTTACGCCAATAAGCCCTGTGAGAGCGCCAATTTTGAGCTTTGCGCTGGCGTCAAGATTATGTTCCAGCCATGAGGTAGAGAAGGCATCAAACGCCAGTGTAGCAGCCTTTGTTGGGGATTTGGTAATGACGTTGATAATGCCCGCCAATGCTTCCGAGCCATAGAGCGTCGAGGCGGGACCTTTGACAATTTCGATGCGCTCCACAAGGCTGTTCGGTATGCCCGTCAAGCCATAAACCGTCGAAAGACCGCTGACAATCGGCATCCCGTCTATCATCACCATTGTATATGCGCCTTCCAAGCCGTTGATATGAATATCTCCGGTATTACAAATGCTGCAATTGAGCTGTGGGCGCACACCATTGACGACCTGAAGCGCATCGAAAAGACAGGCGGTTGGGTTTTTCTTCAGGAATGTTGGCGTATAAACTTCCACCATCACGGGGGAATCGGATATCAGGGTTTCACGCATGGTTCCCGTGACGACGAGTTTTTCGGTAACGCGCTTGTCTTCTTGCATCGTTAGGACTAACGTCAGATTTTGTGCCGCTTCCAGACGAATTTTTTGACTGATGGTTTTGAATCCGATGCGTCGCACCTCTAGTGTATATGCGCCTTCGGGCAGATTTGCTATCTGAAAATTCCCCGCAGAGTCCGAGCGTGTACCCCATTTTGTTCCGACAAGTCGCACGGTGGCAAAGCCTACGGGGTCGTTATTCGCGCTGATTTTGCCGCGAATAAGCGCGTTTTGCTGGGCAGAAAGCAGCAGGAATGCGCCTTGCAGTAAGAGCATCGCAATGCAAAGAACGCTTGCCGATAAAAATGTGGTTATTGCCGATAAGGAAAATACCGCTTGATGCTTTTTCACAATAGTTGTTGTCTTGAATCTCGTCATGGTTATTTGCCTACGACTTCCGTTTGTACGCGGTTGATGGAATGATTTCATCACAAAGATAGCAATAATTTAGCAATGATGAAAATATAATTTAGCTTAGACTAAATTATACTCTCAAAAAAGCTTATTGCTCAAGTTGGGCGATATGTGGAAAGTTTCGCACGCGGAAGTATGCGCCGTGCTAAAGAATCAACGAAATGACAAAAATTTTCACGATATTTGCGCTTCTGCCCATGCGAGTATTTCCTAGCCCAGCGAGGTTATTCCGGGGTCGTGGCTTTTGCACAATATTCGCGGCGGGCTGTCCTTGCGGTATGCGCCATGAGCATACCATAGAAATACTACGATTTTCTTTCCGCGAAAAGTTTTTTTGTGCAGAGTTTTTTGTTATTTTACCGTCCGTTTGAACGTTTCTGAAGGCGACTTTTTTTCATGCAAGGAAGAAAAGCCGCTCCCGATAATGCAAGCAACACACATTATTTTTACTTTTTTTGAGGGCTTGACGTATGAAATTGCGCTCCTATTATTCCTTGTCCGCAGCATGGATACTGGCGCTTCTGGTGGGTATTCCTTTTTTGACCCAGAATCCCGGTAGTGCCACCTTTGCGCAGACACCCGCTCCGGCAAAAGCAGACACCGCTACGAGTGCCACCTCCGCACTTGGCATTAACATTGACGAACTCATGGCAGATGCCGATAAACCCTTGTTTATTCGGTATGGTATTTTTGGGGCAGCTACATGGAATCAGCATCAAGCTAATTTTGCTGAGTTTTATGGAAAGCCGACGGATGGTATAAACTTTAGCTTGAATGGTCTTCCAATTACTAATTGGTCATATTCATTTGGTGGGTTAATTGAATATCCAATCTTTAATCGTCTAGGGTTGTCCTTACGTGCCAGCTATACGAATATTGCTGTAACGATGACCTCAACAGAAAATCTATACTCAGCGGCTCCTAGCGGCGGTGCGCAGCCTATTTCTGCACTTATTACACGATCCATTAGTGCGCCGAATTTAGCCCTCATATCTGGAGAGCCTTATATCACGTATCGCCCTCTTGATGCCCTTACCGTCTATGTTGGAGCAAGACTTGGCTTCGTCCTCAATGGGCAATACAATAATACTGAAGTTATTTCTACTGAATCTGGTCTGAGATTTAAAATAGGTCCATCAAATACTGATACAAGTTCCATAAGAAATCTTCAGTCAGAAGCCATTCCCTTACTGAAACCTCTTAATATTGGCTTGATGGCTGGATTAAGTTATGAAATTCCACTTGACCCTAATGGAAAATGGTTAGTCGCTGTTGAAGGTTTCTACACATATGGTCTCACTCAATTTGCCGACACTCTTGTATCAAGAATTCCAGAACCTACATTTAAAGGTCTATCCTCAAATCGCCAAGTACCTGCGGCGGAATTAGGTACGGATAGAGATCCTATGAGTCTGGCTTGGGATCGCCAAAAAGGTACTGGCTCGTGGTTGATGAATAATATCCGAGGTGGACTCTCTCTCCGCTACTCACCCTTCCGTACCATCCGCCCCGAACTCACGCCAGCAATGCAAGAAACCTTCAAGCAAATTAAGCGCATTGACAGTGCTATTGCCGTCGAGCGGGTACAAAATCAAAAACGTTTAGCACAAGTAGATTCTATCAACACAGCAATTGCCAAAAAAGTAGAAGAACTCAAAAAAGTGGGCATTAGCGTGACCATCACCAAAGTTGTGGGCATTGATGAAAACGGAAAAGAACTGCCTGGCAAGCCGAAACTTGTCGTGGAGCAGTTCCGCAAGTCGGTGACGCAGCCGATTCTGCCCGCTATTTTCTTTGATGAAGGCTCTTATACGATTCCTTCCAAGTATCGCCGTTTGAAAGCCGCCGACCGAGGCACGTTCAAAATGAGCGACCTTGTAGGCAAAAGCAACTACGAGATTTACCGCCACACATTGAACATCGTCGGCAAGCGTATGGAGGAAAACCCTGCTGCGGTGCTGTTTGTCACGGGGTGCAATTCCAATTCCGGCGCAGAGCAGGGCAATCAAAAACTCTCCGAGCAACGCGCCCAGTCCATCAGCGATTATCTGCAAGATGCGTGGAAAATACAGGCAAAACGGATTATCGTTCAAAAGCGTGATTTGCCGGAAAACCCCTCCAATAGCGCCGAGCCAACGGGTGCAGCCGAAAATCGCCGCGTGGATTTGTCCTCGACGCTGCCGGAACTTCTCGCTCCTGTGGTAAGCGATGTGATTGCAAAAATCCCGAATCCGCCGACAATCCGTTTTGGCTTGGAAATCAACGCCGGAGCGGGCCTCAAGCAATGGAACTTTGAAACAACGCAATTCCAAGATGATGAAGTCGCCACCGTTTTCCAGCGCACTGGTACAAACTCGTACCCTCAACAACTTGATTGGGGCTTGGCACAAGAGGCAAACACTGTTCCGTCATCGGGTCAGGATTTGACGGTGCAGCTTTCGATGACGGATATTAACAACAAAACGGGCGATGCACCGCTTGTTTCCATTCCGGTTGAGCAGATCAATGTCCAGAAAAAAGAATTG
>JAAFHM010000038.1 GCA_013298375.1 Ignavibacteria bacterium
CCCCATGTATGCTTGCCGATATGGGAAGGGTCGTTGAGATTTCCCTCTTCGACAATAACCTCGAATAGTTGCTGCGTGGCGGTTTTCGCCGTCGTATCTATGCTGATGACGCATTTACCGATACGACCGATGTCCATTTCTCCGGCAGAAGGCAATCCGACAACATTGCCGGGAACTGTTTGCGAGGAATCGTAGGAAAGCCTATCGAAACTCCGCACCCATTCTGCCAGACAAGCCGCGCTGTTATGGGCAAGATGCAGCGTCACCGTATTGCCGCCATCGGCATAGTCAGCGGAATAATGCACCGCTTCCAAAGGGATGGGCTGATTGAGCGGATAACACGTCAGTACGCCGTTGATAGGAGTTGGGTCGTCGCCGTGCGAGCGAGGCTTGGGGCGCTCGACGATATAGACCTGCAAAAACGGCTCTTGTGGAACAGCCAGCAGAATACGGCAAAATTCCTTGACGGCTGTGGAGAAAAACGGGCTGTTAAAATTCATCATCAAATCCAGCGAAAACTTAAAACTGGAATCCGACAGCACCAAAAAATTCTCCGTCAGCGAGGTTTGGTGCATACATTGGACGATTTGGAGATTATTGCCTTCGGGATCGACCACCTGCCACGAATCCAGAATAGACGCTGCGCCATGCTGACCGTTCCACCGCTTGAGAATTACTTCATCGCCCATTGATGCAGACGCAGCTGCGGATTGAGCGCTGATACCTTTTTGGAGGATGTTTCGCGCATTCTGACTCCTTTGGACAAGTGCCTCGCGGTGTGTAAATAACGATTGATACCATCGAATAACGATGCGCTCTTCTTCCGAAGCAGCAGTATTCAAGCGCTCGTTGAGCCATTCTTGCACCTTTGGCGCGCTCGTCGGTATCTGCTCTTTCGGCACGACTGCATACATTTCCTGTAAGATTGTTTCTGCCCAGCCGTCCAAAGCGGCGATTGCTTCATCCGTGAGTTTGCGAAGGTCGCTCCAAAACCCATCGCCTTCCAGCATCGTTGCAAGAGATTTGGTAAAATTTACCAAAAACATTTCATTCGTTTTGGGGTCATAGCTTGGGTGAGCGGTACTTTGCACCAAATTAAACGGGAAGACGACGGACGTTTCCGAGGGTTTACCGGGAGTCGGTATGGGCGGAATACCTGCCGTCCAATCAGTGTTTCCGCCTACCGGCGCAATAACGCGCAGTGTTTCGGGGTCAAATTCCCACGGTCTGCCGGCATCATAGCAAGCAAGCAGGCGGTTTGGTGACTCTTGCTTCGAGCCGTCGGTATGAAGCCGGAATGGCGTGATGGCGGTATTGAGTTCGTCGCGGAATCCGAAAAGCAGCGACATTCGGGAAATGCCCATATTGCGGAAGCCCCAGATAGAGCCTTTTGAAGCCTCGTCGGCAAAATAGCACGGCGGCTTCAGTAATGCGCCTTTGCAATCCACCTGATTCGCAGAAAGATTGAATCTCCACATATACCCGTCGCCGTTCATCACTGAACTATCAGCGTCTTGGGAATCGGTCGGAAATGGCAGAGGATTATTCACCGTACCGGACGGAGAATTGATAAACACAGAGCCGTACCAATCCTCAGGAATCTTACCGGAAAGCAGGTTCAAGGTGCATTCAACAGGCTCGCGCGTGGCTTGAATAAGTGGTCTCATAATGAGTATAATATTTTAAATTGAATAAAAAATGTGAACTGGCAGGTCGTCCCGTCCGACGGCTGAAATCCGTAAGAACACTGCCGTCGCACGGGTTTTCCGATAAAAATTCACCGTATTTTTTGTCGGAATACCATTACGTTCAGAAACTGGGAGCACGGAGGAAATCGGCAGCGATGAGGCGCGAACGACGTTCACACGCCTATTGGACGGCACATCCGCCTTACATCTTCGTATGCGTTCATGAAAGAGGCAATTTCACAATAAACGTTGCTCCTTTGCCTAATTCCGATTCGCACCAGACGCGCCCGTTCATTGCTTCCACCATTTTTTTGACAATGCTGAGGCCCAATCCCGTACTGTGTTCGCCGCCTGTCGGCTTTGCCGAAAGCCTGACGAATTTTCCAAAAAGTTTCGCTTGGTCTTCTTCCGAAATCCCCAAGCCCTCGTCCTGAACTTCGATACGGAGGAATTTGGTCATTGGTGCATTGGTACTATCGCCGTCGCCTGACCAATGACCAATGGCTAATGACGAATGACTTCCAATTCGCACAAACACATTTTTCCCGTGCGGCGAATACTTGACGGCATTGGAAAGGAGATTATCGAGAATGCCTTGCACAATAGTAATATCCGCAAATATTGGAATTGCGCTGCTTGTCGGCAATTCGGTGTGAATCGTTATCTGCTTTTCCGTCGCTTTATGCTGATATTCGCGCACAATCTCCGTCACGACCGGCACAAGGTCAAAGTATTCGTTATGGAACGCATAGTTGCCGGATTCCAACGCATTGACATCCAAAAGATTGGTAATAATCCCCATCATGCGCCCTGTCATCTCTTCGATGCGCCGTGTTTGATCGTCAATCCATTCTCCGGGGTTACGGAGGCGGTAAACACGAATGCTTGAAGCTGCAAGCGAAATACTTGCTAACGGATTTTTGAGGTCATGCACAACAATTCCCAAAAAGTCATTCTTTTCTTGATGCAATGCTTCCAATTGGATATTTTTTTCTCGTAACGTGATATTGGAAAGTTCGATTTCATGCGCTTGTTTGTCCAGTTCTTCCAAATGTTTTTGAATTTCCTCGTTACTTTCCCGCAATTCCGCCGTGCGTAAGCGAACAACATTCTCCAATGCTTGAGCGCGAATCTGCAAACGCCGAACCCGCACCCGATACGTTCCGAAGCCCAATGACAGCACTAATCCCCCACACGCCGCATAAAACCACCATGTTTCCCAAAAATGTGGCTCAAGGTAAAATTTCGCCGACGCACCGACTTCATTCCAGACACCATCATTGTTACAAGCAATCACTCGAAAGCGGTATTCCCGACCACGCGGCAAGTTGTTGTAGTACGCCGTGCGCCGCAAACCCGCATCCACCCATTGTTTGTCGTATCCTTCCAAACAGTATTTGAATTTGACGCGCTCCGGTGCAAAAAGGCTCGTGGCGGTGTAGTACCATTCAAACTTCTCTGCACGCGCATCAATTCTTGCTTCGTTGGTGATGTTGATAGCAACATCATCGACAAGAATTTGCTCAATAATCACGGGCGGCGCAAGACGATTTGCATAATACGGTACTTGTTCGGGGTTCACGCGGACAGCACCCGCCATCGTTGCGAACCAGAGATGCCCTTCGCGGTCTTTCCATCCGGCAGGATTGCCGCTATTACACTCTGCACTCCGCATTCCGTCATTTGTTCCAAAGGATTCACAAGGTATTTTTTTGATAGTACCTCTGGAAAATGCCTCCAAATCCGCCTTCCGCACACGAAATATACCTTTATTGCACGACATCCAGAGATACCCGAAATCGTCCTCCAGAATGCAATGAATTAAATCATCAAACAAGCCGTCGTTGGAGGTGAACGTCGTAAATTTTCCCTGCCGATAGCGATTCAAGCCGCCACCCACCGTGCCTATCCAGAGTGTTCCGGCGCTATCTTGAAACAATGAACGAATATTGTTATGCGAAAGTCCATTGCTTGTGTTCAGTACCGTAAAGGCGTTATTTTTTAGGTAATTCAGTCCACCGCCCACCGTGCCTATCCACAGCCCACCAGCACTATCGGCAAGGAGGGTTCGGATATTATTGCTGGAAAGACCGTTTTTGGTGGTGAGGGCGGTAATTTTCCCGTGTGCAATCTTGTTCAAACCGCCGCCATTTGTACCGACCCAAAGCGTCTTATCGCGGTCGTGGGCAAGCGCAAAAACCACATCGTTTGACAGACCATTGCGCGTGGTAAACCTTGTGACTACACCATTCTCCAGCCGATTAACACCACCACCGTTTGTCCCGATCCAGAGTGCACCGATGCTTGTTTTTGTACTTTGCTCTTGCAACATCGTGTAGATAATATCGCTCGAAAGACCGTCTCTTGTTGTCCAGACTTTTGTACTATTACCGCTCAAAAGATTAATTCCGCCGCCAAATGTCCCAATCCACATTTCTTTGGTCAGCGACGAAGGCGTAGATACGGGTTTCTCAGCGTGATAATTATTTTCCATAATAACCCGCACCACATCGTGGGACAAGCCGTTGTCGGTGGAAAAGCTCGTAAACAAGCCATCTTTGAAGGAATTCAGCCCGCCGACCGTACCGACCCAAAGTACGCCCTCGCGGTCTTCGGCAATGGAGCGTACAAGATCGCTGGAAAGCCCTTCGGTGGTGGAAAACGTTGAAAATTTCCCATTGCGGTATCGGCAAAGCCCTCCGCCAAATGTACCAATCCAGAGCGTTCCGCGTTGATCCTCCTTGAGCGACCAGACGAGATTATGCGCCAATCCTTCCTTTTCGGTGAACGTCGTAAATACGCCATTGCGAAAGCGTATCAGCCCGCCACCGAATGTGCCGATCCAGACAGCACCCTCGCGGTCTTCCAAAAGCGCACGGACGAGATTATGCGACAAACCGTTTTGCGTGGTGTATGCCGCGAGATTGCCTTGATACCAACGATTCACGCCGCCGCCATTGGTGCCAATCCACACAGCGCCCGTGCGGTCTTGCATAAGCGTAAAAACGAGGTCGTGGGAAAGACCGTTCTTTGTGGTAATGTTCGTGCATTTGCCCTCGTCCAATCGGCTTACGCCGCCGCCTAGTGTCCCTATCCATATCGTTCCAATGCCTTCAGAAGTCGTATCGGTACGGTCTTCCAGCAAGGAACTGACAAAATCGCTTGCCAAGCCGTGTTCGGTGGTGTATGCTTTGCATTGTCCATTGCTCATACAACTTACGCCGCCGCCATTCGTGCCAATCCAAAGCCGTCCGATGCGGTCTTCCAGCAGTGCTTGAATGGCGTTGGCTTTTAGTCCGGGAGTATTTTTGGTATTGAATACCGTGAAGCGAACCCCGTCGAAACGCACTAACCCTTCTTCGGTGCCGATCCAGAGATAGCCGTCGCGGGTTTGGCAAAGCGCTTGGGCGGAGTTTTGTGGTAATCCCTGTTCTGCTTGCCAGACACGGTGAATGTAATTGATGATGGCTTTATTGGGGTCGAGACCGCGTAAACTGCTCCCCGCCGCAGAGGTGTTGCGGGGGATATTGATGGGAGAGTGCTGTGCAAAAACAACACTGTGGGTGAAAATGAAAAATAGCAGAATTTTCATTTGGCAATATACATCCACTTTGCGCCAAATGTTGAGGATTTTTGCGGAGTATGCACGAAAAAAATCCGAGCAACTTCAAGCATGGTCACTCAGCGAGAGTCGAAGATTGATGTATAGGCAATTCCACAATAAATGTCGCGCCTTTGCCCAATTCCGACTCGCACCACACCTTGCCGTTCATCGCCTCCGCCATTTTTTTGACGATGCTGAGTCCCAGTCCTGTACTAACGATTGGTGCTAAGTTCTTGCTCAATAGTTTTTCGGTAAAATCTATGGAACAAGGCAGCATACTGCCTTGCTGTTGATACCGGATAATTTTTGGTCAAGAACTTATCATGCCATTTATGACCCGTGTACATCGCTCTGCACCCCACTCTCATCCCCAAAAAATTGCCGTTTTGGGTAGCGGCATTGCTTCTCTTTCCGCAGTTTTTGAACTCATCAGCCAAAAAGATTGGCAAAAAAAATACGATATTACGGTCTATCAGCAAGGCTGACGCTTGGGCGGCAAGTGTGCTGGCGGGAGAAATCCTGACATGGGATACAGGAATGAAAAAAGAGGTTTTGGTAGTGTTAAGTTTTGAGTGATAAGTTTTAAGTAAAAAAAGCAGTTAAACTCATGTAAGAAAAGGGATTACTCTCGATTTTGCTCAACAACTATCAACTCGAATTGAACATTACCCTCCCTACAACATCGCCTATTTCTGCGGCGTTATGCCCGACGAAGACCCCAACAACATCATACCACCACCACCAACGGAGCGGGATTTCCCCAAGCGCAATGAAGACCACGTAAAAAAGAACGCCATCAAAATGCTCAACGAAGAAATCAAGCCGCTTTGGAAAACCTGCCACAAGAGCCACACAAAAGAGTTTGATTGGAGCTTGCTTGTCAAAAATGGCGAAATTACGAAGCCCACAGGCAAGTACACCGCGAAGCGCTTCGACACTCAGTTCTGGCGGGCAAATGTTGAACCTTCGGAGCGCTACGTCTTGTCCGTTGCCGGAAGTTCAAAATACCGCCTCAAAGCCGATGAATCCGGCTACAAAAATTTGTATTTGACAGGTGATTGGATACAAAACGGTATGAACGTCGGCTGTGTGGAAGCGGCAGTTATGGCGGGTATGCACACTTCTCGCGCTATTTGTGGTATTCCGAAAGTCATCGTGGGCGAGTCAGGGTTAGGCTAAATTTATCACTGGTAGGCAGAATCCCGTCGGGCGGCTTCTTTGGCTGCCTGACGGGGTTTTGCAGAACGGTTATTGAGGCAGGAGTAGCAGAAAAAGTGTGTGGTACGGAAGCCTCGTTTTATTCACCCCAATTCGACACATTGCGATTGTCATTATCGGGAATCTGAGGTGGCATACCGAACACTTTATACGACAACAGCCGTGCTTTACGGGCAATTTCCGAGTGCGCCCGCATATAATTCAGCGAATTGCCATCGTAAATAGATGTTGCCGGAAGAATGCCAAGGGTTTTCGGCATATTGTTCACGGAAAACGTCGTCAGAGTGCTTTCTTCCCAATCCAATATTTTATGGACTTCCAGCACAGCAAGGTCTTTCCAAGGGTATGCCGTTTCGTCCCAAAGAATCATATTGTTGCAAACGTCCGGCGTGTCATCGTCGCACATACGCCGCGTTTGGATTTGCAAGCGATATTTTGCAGGGGCTTTGGCGAGAGCATCTTCATATTCGTATTTCAAATAATTCCGCCCGCGTGTTTCATTTTTCAGCACACGTTCACTGGTAATATCCCAAGCACATGGCTCCGGATCAACGCCCGAATCTTCGTCGGTGCCAAAGGGTAAAACGCGGTATTTGGCATAATGAGCTATTCCTGTGGAGTCAAGGTACTTATACGCTGTTTGGGAAAAATAGTGCATAAAACGGTAGGACGTTGGATTACGGCGCAAACCGTCTATTGCCCCATCCAGACCGCGAGGGTACTGGCGGACGTAGCGCACATATTCTACGCCCCACGCTTCTTTGCGACGATTGGCAAAATGAATAAAACTGCGGACGGACCAAAACAAGCTATATCGCCCCGTGTTCAACTCAATATCAAATGGGCTTTTGAAGCGTTCATGCGATAACTTGATAGATATACTGCGGATATTGCTTGTCGCATCATCCAAAAATGACGCAGAAGCGTGGCGAATCCTCAAGGGAAACACTGTTCCCGGAGCAAAAAAATCATTCGGAGGAAATTCCGGATTGTCAACAATACGCAGCGAACCTTCTGCGGCAATGCCGTTGTTGTGGCTCATGCGCTGGCGAAACGGAAGGGAAAGGAAAAGTGCAATAAGCCAAGAGAACAGTTTGCTCAGCGTATAGAGAATCATCTTGTCCAGTAATGTCCGCATAAAAAGCGGCAAGAAGTACCGATGCGGCACACGGGCGGTGTTTGATGATGATGGTTGATTCATTGGTGTTGCTCCTTAAATATTTGTCCGTGATTCAATCGCGTTAATATCCACGCCAAGCGCGGTAAATTCTGCTTCCTTTTCTTTCAAAAGGCGAATAAAGAGCGGATTGACATCGCCCTCCTCGTTACGTGTTATGAAGCCATATTCGGTGCGGGAAAGAAGATTGGTGAACCAGAGCATTTGCGTCGAGCGCGTCAAATCCGGGGCAATAGACAAATCGCTCTCCGGCGCTATCACACCGCGCTTCTCGGAACCAAAGCGTAAACCGCCACAGCTATACAGAATTTCGCCTAAATCATCGTACTGATGCTCATTGATCCACGTATGCAGAAAAGTTGCGGTCATAATCGCATAGCGGCAAGCCGATTTCAAGCGGTCGAAATCTTCGGGCAGCGCTTCGGCAAAATTGCGGGCAGTGGTTATCCGCGAAATGGCTTTTATCTCACCATTGACAGTAACGCGCTCGGCATCGGGATTGAAGCGGTATAAGGCGCAGTAATACTCTTTTCGCTGCAATGCCAAAGCATGTTCACGCCCGGAAAGACCATCCAAAGCACCTTTGGGCATAAATTCCGGCACACTGTGATTGACCAAATCGTTAGAAAATGCCGCAATCTCGTACCAATACTGCTTAATTGCAGACTCATGTTCAGCAAAAAATTCATCAACATATTTCCCGACAATTTCCCAAAAAAGCTGCTCTGCTTTCGCGTAGCTGTGTGCTTCGCTAATGGGCTTCATCGGATGCCAATCGTACCAATCCTGCATTCCCAGAATATCCCGTGTTCGCGCTTTTATTCCTTCGGTTTTTAGCGCTGTTGCCGTTGGCAAATATCCTTCAATAATCAATTTATCGGCGGAATGATTGATAAGCGAAGCCTCTTTCAAATGCGGCAAAAGCAGCCATGCAACAGGGTTTTGTCGCAGATTGCGGAATGCCGCAATCGCATACTGCTCGGTATTGATGTGGGTTCCCGTAAAATGCTCATCTATTTCGGTTGAAACCGCCCCACAGGTGCGAACAACACGCTTTGCTGCAAGCCAATCTTCGGCATTTTCCGGCGTGAAAATGCGCGATTGCCAGGGGTCGGTGTTAAAGGCATCAAGCTGCCCGACAAGATGAATTTCTATCGGTATCGGCAAGCCTTTGGACGTGAGAGCATATTTCACCGAAGCCGTAGGCAAGGCATATTCATTATTGGCGGCATAATTGCAAATACCAAAATAATGCATCCAATACTGCGAAGGGTTTTCCGCGTCGGGAACAAAACAGCCTTTATTCATACCGTTCATCATGCGTTCTCCGAACCACGCATCACTTCTAGTGTAGCCGGGTTTGCGTTGTTCGATACACACGGTCAAATTTTCGGGATATGCCTTTTGAATAGCCTGAATCGTGAGTTTGTCTTTCACCATCTTCTTCTTTTCCAAGTCTATTCGCTCAAGATGGCTCAATTTCGTGAGTTCAATCGGGATAACCTGTTGAATAAGAGCATCGGTGCGACCTTTGGTGTAATATTCCGGCGCGTCTTCGTCGTGGTCTTTAATCACCACACGCGGCGTGGGTGCATCTTTGCGATATTCCCAAAATGCTAACTGAACTGCCCCGACGGTGTATTCCATGCCGATAAACTCCCCTTTTGAAAGAGGAATGGAGTGAAAGAGCGTATAATGAGGCTTTGGGGGCTCTGTTTCGGAGTGGAAAACATTCGTAATTTCCGAAATCTCCAAATGAACACGCTTTGCCATGCGAATATTGCGCACAGAGCGAACTTCAAAAGGGAGGGAAAAAGTACCATCGTTGTCCGAATAGCCTTCACTCAATTTGCGCCACTGACGCAGTAGCCGTGTTCGCGCCCAGAGTTCCAGTTTCATTCCATGAATCGGAGTATTGAGTTCATGCCGTGCAGCAAAGGTGAGTCTGCCGACAACAGCACTATCTAAATCGGTTCCATATAATCGGTCACGGCGGGGAAAGAGCCAAGCAATCATGCGGCTCACAGCCCCACGAATCTTTTTGTAAAAGACGTAGAGCAGTTCAAGAAAAATGGTGAAGGGATTCGTCAGGACTTTGGAGTACCCTAATTCGAGGTGATTGATTGTTCGCAGACGGGGACCGAAAAAACTGTCGCCATTGGTGTAGTGAATAGCCGTTTTTGTTCGGCATTCTTCGCAGATGTGGTCAATGTTTTCTTCCATTTGAGACTCCTTTTTACGATAAAAAATATTGAGTATTTCTATTGAGTATCAACAACCCCCATCGGCAATTCCACAATAAACTCTGCTCCTTTGCCGGGCGCAGACTCGCACCAAACCTTGCCATTCATGGCTTCGACCATCTTCCGAACAATCGAAAGCCCTAGTCCTGTTGAATTCTCTCCGCCAGTCGGTTGTGCAGAAAGTCTGGCAAAACGCTTAAACAGGCGTTTTTGGTCATCGGCGGAAATCCCTGGACCTTCATCACGAAAACACAAGCGAATATTTTCACCAGTGTCGGTGTTATCAGGGCTTTTAATGATACTAATCCACACATTGGTATTTTGCGGAGAATATTTCACGGCATTGGAAACAAGGTTTTCGCAGACTTGATAAAACAATTGTTCATCTGCTTTGACCACACAATCCTGCTCGGTGGAAAAATGGATCGTAATGTTTTTCCCTTGAGCGCGGACTTGATATTCTTCCGCCAACATCCTAAGAATACCATTAGCAGACATAGAAACAGGGCGGACAGGCATTGTGCCGGATTCCAACATATCAGCGCTCAGAAGATTATGAATAAGCTCCTTCATGCGTTGAATAGCACGGCTAATTTGTAAAAAAATATCTTTCCGATCGATACTACCAACAGGAAATTCTTCTGCATTTTGCAAAACTTCCGTCAGACCGTTAATTGCGCTCAAAGGGTTTCTCAGGTCGTGCGAAATAATACCCAAAATTTCCGTTTTTTCTTGATTCAAATCCTGAAGTTGAATGTTTTGTTTCTCAAGTTGTGCATTTGCTGCTTCAAGTTCCTGAGTGCGGCTTTGTACCTTCTCTTCGAGAGTCACGAGTAGTTCATCGCGTTCTTTGTGAACATAATAATATTGCAAAGCCTCGTCAATAGCGAGTTTGAACTCTGTATTATTCCAAGGTTTTTTGATATACCGATGAATTTTCCCTTCATTGATTGCCGTAATGGCATCTTCAATATCGCTGAACCCCGTGACCAGAATGCGTACCGCATTCGGATAGGTAGTGCGTGCCGCAGCCAGCAATGCCGCACCATTCATCTGGGGCATACGCTGGTCGCTGATGATGACTTGTACATCGTTAATAGCCAAGATTTCTTTTGCTTCGGCGGCGTTATGTGCCAAGAGAATATCGTAATATTCAAAAAATGCCGCCTCGAACATCATTAAATTGCTCGGCTCGTCATCGACAAAAAGAAGGCGGGGAAGGTTCCCGGGTGATTCTACGTTCATAGTATGTTGTTCAATAAGTCGTTGTTAGACTTTGCGTTGGTGAATTGGTAGCGTGATAATAAATTCCGATCCTTTGCCAAGTTCGCTTTCAACGGTAATGCTGCCGTGATGTTTGTCGATAATATTGGATGCAATCGAAAGCCCCAGCCCCGTTCCCGAACCAACATCTTTCGTCGTGAAAAACGGGTCGAAAATTTTTGTTTTCACAGCATCGGGCATTCCTGGTCCATTGTCTTTGATGCGAATAATCGCTTTTTCCCCTTCTTGCCGCGTTGTCAGGCGGATTTCGCCATCGGCGTTATCAGCAGGGATTGCTTGAATAGCGTTAGAAACAATATTCATCAAAACTTGATTGATCTGTCCGGCGTAGCATTCAATTTCAGCGACTTCCCCGTAATCCTTGACGATACGCATTCGTCCGTCGTATTGACTGTGCAAGATGGTCAGCGTTGAATCAAAACATTCCGTAAGCGCAACGTATTTTAGCGCATTTTCATCCAGACGCGAGAAACTACGCAAACTGTGGACAATTTCTGCAATGCGCTGTGTTCCATCATTGATTGCCAAAAGCAACGCATCGGTCTGCCCTATCATCTTGTCCAAGCGGGCTTTTTTCTTGTTTTCCGCGATGTTCTGAAGCTGCTCACGAATAGCGTCCAGACTCTCTGGTGTGAGGCTTTCAGGCGTGATAGCGCTATATTCTTCAAGTGATTTCAACATCGCCATCACATTGCGTCGCAGTGGTTGCACCGAACCGGAAACAAAATTGACCGGATTATTGATTTCATGAGCAATTCCGGCGGTCAGTACGCCCAGCGAAGCCATTTTTTCGGAATGAACAAGGTGCGATTGCGCTTGCTGAAGTTCGGTCATCGTCTGCTCTAACAGGCTGTTTTTCGAGGATAATTCCGAATTAGCAAACTCAATATTTTTCTTTTCTTGTGCAAGTTCATTTGTTCGCTCGGCAACTTTTTGTTCCAGTTGGTCGTAGAGAAGAGCATTGGAAATGGAAACCGCAATCTGCCCTGAAAGTAAGGACAAAAGATTGATGCGGTCTTCGGTAAATGCCCCCGCGATATTGTTGTTTTCCAAATACAACAGTCCCAATATTTTTCCCTGATTCACAATCGGCAAACACAGGACAGACTGCACATTCTGACGTTTGATATGGTCATCGCTACCGAATTGCTTGCTTTCTTGAGCATTGTGCAGCACAACGCTTGTACTGGTGCGGGCGACAAACTGCATTATCGTCTCGGCAAGCATCCCTGAGCCTTGCGCAGGAATCCTCTTCAAGAGCGTGATGTCGTTGGTTGCGGCATGATGTTCGGCTTGAATGAACAAGTCATTGTTCTCCATAAGCAGCATCAAACCACGCTGTGCGCCGGCATTTTCTACGACAAGTTGCATCAGCACAGTGAGTAATTTCGGCAGTACCACTTCGCGCGAAATACTCGTCGAGGCTTTGAGCAAGGTTTGTATATCAAGCACCGAATGAGAAACCGCACTCGACACACTCAGACTGGAATCCATTGTCCGCTCAAGGCTGCCGCCAGTGGTATTTTGACGCGAAAGCGAGATGTTGTACCGCTTCTCCATATCGCGCAGTTTCGCTGTCGCTCCCCATTCGCGGTAGAGATTGTAAGCAGATTTCAGATAATGCTCCGACACGACGCTCGCGGACTCTTCGGCATAAAAACGTCCCGCCAATTCGTTGCCAAGTGCGGCTTCGTGTAGGAATTCCTGTTCGCCAGCAGCGTTAATAGCCTTATCGTAGAAAGCCCGTGCTTCATTGCGTTTGCCTGTCACCCGCAACAACTCTGCTTCGACTAAATAGTATTTATGCAGAAAATTTTCCGGCGCATCTTTCGACCACGTTTTGAGTTTGTTGCGGTTTTTCTCCGCACGCTTCAAATGCTTTTGTTTTTCTTTAGCCGAAAGCGTTGCCGATTCTTCGCCGCAGAGCGCCAGCAATGACAATGCCTCGTAGAAATGATGATTCGGGATTTCATACTTCGCCAAAACCGCATCCAGAAGTTTTCGTGCTTCGGTGGCGTGATGTTGGGCTTGGGCAAACTCACGAAAATACATCCCCAACATGAGTTTGTGGAAGTGAATAAAAAACAGCCCCGATTTATCATTCCGTTCGCTGTTTTGCCGAAGCATTTCCTCCTCGTTGTACGCCGAACCCGTGAGTAAAAGTGGGTTGTCGGAGCGTCCGAGAAAATTCAGCATTGCTTGGCGATAGACTTCATTGTATTGGACGTTGGTGTCTTGTTTCAGCTTTTTATAGCTTTCGCTGTATGCCCGGGTCTCTTCCTCCAAGCGAACAAGCGGCTTCCCACACAAAAAGGCATGAATACAGTAAATATTGGTGTTCACACAAGCATACTCAATCGCCCCAGTCTCCATGCCGATTTGAAAGGATTCTTGCAGGGGGCGCAAGGTAAGTTTGACGTGTTCATTCCAAGGGCGAATCAGCCCGTAGGGCGTAACGTAGATTTGCGCTTTCCATTCCTTCGCATCCAGTTTGTCCAAGAGCGACAGCGCAATATCGCCATAATCCAAGCCCTTTTTCATTGCCCCGACAACACCGCAAAGAATCACGCCGTAAGCGCCGTAGGCGTAGCAGGAAACAGGATTATTCCCATATTTCAGCGAAAGGCTTACCATGCGAAACACGATAAGCAAGAGCAGATCCGGCATTCCCCAATACACCGACGAGGCAATATCCGCAATAATCCGCATCGCGGCTATTTTACTGGGGTCGGTCATAACGGGTAGCGCTAAAATGCTCTCTTTGGTTGTGCCGCGCAGCGCCAATGCCATTTTTGCGAATTCCGGCAACGCATGAAGCTGTGTCGGCTTTTTGGGAAACGACTCGCCAAGCTGCTCCAAGACTTCCAAGCCTGTGAGAATTGCATCTTTGAACTTATTTTGTGCTTTGAACGCATTGATGCGGATTTCGTAGGGCTTGACGGTATCCAAAATCGTTTTTGCATTGCCGACAATAGCATGAAAAAGCGGCTCCATTTTCGTAAAATCGGCATTGAGATAACACGCTTCAACGGCTTCGGTGTGCAGCCCCAAGGCAAGTTCGTACTCGCGCTGCCAAGCATTCTCCGGCATGAGTCGCAGCCCCATCTCAGCGTATTCTAGTGCGGTCTGAAAGGCAGAATTGGTGCGGGCTTTGGTGGATGCTTGCCAATTCAGGACAGCTACTTGGCGGCGCTCACGCTCTCCGTCAATACGCTCTATACCGCCATTAAACTGGTTGACCATATCAAAAAGGTGCTGTTCACGCTCTTCCTGCGGTATTCCGTCGTAGAGCGCCCGCCCGATGCTCAGGTGCAGAAGCGCTTTGTCCTCTTCTTTGATAAGCGAGTACACCGCTTGTTGGATTCGGTCGTGAGCAAATTTGAACGCATTATCGCTGAGAGGCAGCACCAAACCTTCTTTTAATGCCTCGTTCAAGGTCTGGCGGACGTGTGATTCCAATGCCGCCAAACGCGATGTGGTAAAAGCAAAAACGTCGTCCGCAATCTCATCGTGGGGCGAAGCCAGCATGAGCATATCTAAGCGGAAACTACTGCCCAAACACGCTGCACGGCGCAGTGTGGCTTGTGTTTGGTCAGGCAAACGCTTTACTTTTTCCGCCATAAACTCAACCACATTGTCGGTGATATTCCGTGAACGAATCTTCGCAATATCCCACTGCCAAGCCATGTTTTCGGAATCGAACCATAACAAGCGCTCTTCGCCAAGTGAGCGCAAAAATTGCGTGACGAAAAAAGCGTTACCTTGCGTTTTTTCATACACAAGGTCGGTCAAAGCAAGGATGTCGGCATCCTTTTTCGCCAATGGGGATGCGTTTGCCGTTGTGATAGTGACTGTCATTGCATCCCGCAAAAGTTCGTGAACATTCTCTTTGGACAAATTCCCTACGGAGACTGTTTCAATACGGCATCCGGCGTTTTTGAGGTCGTTCACCGTCGTCATAAAGGGGTGCGCGGGACTGACTTCATTGTCTCGATAAGCACAGATACAGAGCAGGTATTGGCAATCCACATTCGTCATCATTGTTCGCAAAAGCTGTAATGATGCGAAGTCTGCCCATTGCATATCGTCGATAAAAAGAACGATGGGGTGTTCTTTCACGCATAGCGCTTGGACAAATTTCCGAAACACGTAGGTAAAGCGGTTTTGCGATTCAGAGCCGCCAAGTTCAGGTATATCGGGTTGCTTGCCGATAATCACTTCCAAGTTTGGCAGGACATTCGTCAGCACTTGCCCTTCTTCGCCGACTGCTTCCTGAAGGCGCGTCCGAATATCGCGCAAACGGTCTTCCGGCTCGGAAAGTAGAATATTGATAAGTTCTTTGAACGCTTCGACAACGGCATAATAGGGAACGGCACGTTGGAATTGGTCGAATTTCCCCGAAACGTAGTATCCACGCCGCTCGGTGATAGGCTTATGTAATTCGCTCACCAACACCGATTTTCCCGTACCGGAATATCCCGCTACCAATGCCAGTGCTAATGCGCCCTCTGAGCAATCTTCAAACATCCTCAAAAGCCGCGTTGTTTCTTCTTCGCGTCCGTAGAGGCGTTGCGAAAGAGTGAATTTTCCCGAAAAATCATTTGTTGCTAAGGGGAAAAGTGTTATTGCGCCTGTATGGGTGTACTCCTCCAAACAGCGCTCCAAATCGGTTTTGACACCAAGAGCAGACTGGTAGCGGTCTTCAGCATTTTTTGCCAGAAGTTTGGCGACGACGCGCGAAAGTTGTTCAGGAATGGCGGAATTGATGGTGTGTGCAAGCGGCGGTATTTGAGCAATATGCGCGTGGATAAGCTCCATCGCTTCGTTCCCTGAAAATGGCAAGCGCCCAGTCAGCACTTCAAAAAGAACCACTCCCATCGAATACAAATCGCTACGATAATCCACCACCCTATTCATGCGCCCCGTTTGTTCGGGCGAGATATAATGTAGTGTTCCTTCGAGCCGCGTGGGACTGCCGGAATAGGCGTGTTTGAGATGTATCGTCGTTGCCAAGCCAAAATCAATGAGTTGTACGTCGGTGTGATTGCTGTCAACGATAATATTAAAAGCAGAAATATCCTTGTGAATGATATTGTGTTGGTGAATATTGCTGAGTGCTTGCGACAAACTTACCGCAACCCGTAGAATCGCAGAAATCCTCTCTGACTCAGGCATAGAGCCGTTATTGACGAATATTTCACGAATATTTTTCCCTTCGATCCATTCCAAAATTAAGGCGTGGCGATTTTTCTCTTTCGTGCGGCGAAGCACCTTGCGAATGCCCTTCGCTCGGACATTGGCAAGAATATCATACTCGTTATGGAAACGCTCAATATCCGCAGGAGTTGGAAATTCATAGTTGAGAATTTTCAACACGACGTTCTGCTCTAATACGGTGTCCCATCGATGATAAATCTTCGATTTGGAACTTTCATATAAGAGAGTGTCAGTCCCTGATTGGGTAGAATTTGGCATAGTTCAAGAACAATAATTGGACAAGAAACTGAGAAATTAGCGTAAGAACAACTGAGTGGAGACGATCAATCGCTTGAGAGGGAAGCGAAGAATAATACTCAACGATAATGATACAGCACAAGTATATTGGCACGAATATAGCAATAAGCGCCCTTCCTATCAAAAGAAATAAGCACCCGTGCAGTAAAAATGCCCTTCAAACACAAGGTTGGAAGGGCATTGGGTAAAAAATTATCCCTTGAACAGCCACTCAACAAACAACTACGCAAT
>JAAFHM010000259.1 GCA_013298375.1 Ignavibacteria bacterium
CTTGGTATCGGTCTGTTGCGGGTTTCGAGAATTTTGTATAACCAGTTTGAACCCACAACGGGCGTAGTGGAGCTTGTCTCCGGCGACATCAGTACCGATTTGGCGTATTATCTCACCCAATCTGAGCAGATTCCGAGCGCCGTCATGTTGGATGTAAGTATTGATAAAGAAGGAAAAGTCGCTCAATCCGGTGGACTCATGGTTCAGGCTATGCCGGGAGCGCCGGAGAGCATGATTCAGCGTATGTACGGTAATATCAGGAAATTAGACCATATCGCGGACACCCTGGGAACGGGCTATTCACCTCAAGAAATGTTGCAAATTGTTGCCGATTCGCCCTTAACCGAAACATCGGATACGCCGATTGACTTTTTTTGCCGATGCTCGCTTGACCGCTTCAAATCAGCACTTTCGACCCTTGGTATTGAGGAGGTCAAAGAAATGCGTGAGCAAAATCAACGAGAACTTGTCTGCCGCTACTGCAATAGCCACTATAATCTTAGCGATGCCGATTTTGAGGATATTATCGGCACATTACAAGCGAAAAATAACTAATACTCTATTCCAAGCCCCGTACTATGCGCTTTCTCAAGAATGTGTTTGCTGTCTGCGTCTGTTGCTGCGCCTTTGCACTTTGCCATCAAAGCACCCTTGCCCAAGATATGCGCCAATACAGCCCCGAAGAGCGTTTTGCCCAAACCGCAAAAAATACACTCTTTGCCGAGGGCTTGGGAAACGGCGGCTTGTACTCATTCAATTTCGACCGACGGCTTGCGCCCACGTGGAATGTACGGCTTGGGTTTAGCAATTATCGGGCAGAAGCAGCTCTAGCAAATATTTCTTCGGGTGCAGCTTCTCTGGTTGTTGTTCCGCTTATTGCTTCGTATCTGTATAATTTTCCTGAAAGTAATAGCTATTTAGAACTTGGTGGGGGAATCTCGTCGCTTTTTGCTACGGTCTCGGTAACAACACTTGTTCCCACCAGTGCTACAGCCTACACGCCTATCCCGACTTTCGTGATAATGTACCGTATTATGCCGAGTGAAGGCGGCTTTTCGCTGCGAGCAGGGCTTACGCCGCTTATTCTCCCCAATTTTTTTCTCCCTGTTCTGCCGTGGCTTGGTATAAGCCTTGGCTGGACATTTGGCGGTTTTTAATACTCCATTTCTCTCCCTATCATGCCCATTCTCCGTGCTGCCTATCGTATGACACGCGCTGGTTCGCTGGCTAACCTGCACCATGTCCACGAGCCTCTTGCAGAGCCTCTTGATAACGAGGTCTGCGTTGAAGTTCGTGCTGTCGGACTCAATTTTGCCGATATTTTTGCCATGATGGGCTTGTACAGCGCTACGCCCAAAGGGAGTTTTGTTCCCGGGCTGGAATATGCTGGTGTGGTGCGCTCTGTGGGCAAATCGGTCAGCCGCGTGAGTGTTGGTGATGCCGTCATAGGCGTTGTGCGCTTTGGCGCATACACAACGCACGTCGTCGTTGATGAAAACTACGTTTTGCCGCTTCCGCAAGGGTGGACGTTTGAAGAAGGTGCAGCCTTTACGGTGCAAGCGCTGACGGCGTATTATGCACTTTTGCCGTTAGGTGCTATGCGCAAGGGCGCAACAGTGCTGATTCATAGCGCTGCCGGGGGTGTGGGGATTATTGCCAACCGCATTGCAAAGCGCCTTGGAGCGTTTACGATTGGTTCGGTCGGCACATCCGATAAAATTCCGCTTTTGCAGGAAGAGGATTACGATCGGGTATTCGTACGCTCCGGCACGTCCTATCGGGCGGCAAAGCACGACCTTGACACAGCACTTGGCGACCGCCCTCTTTCGCTGGTACTGGATAGTTTGGGTGGCAATGCTCTCCAAGCAAGCTATGATGCGCTTGCTCCCGCCGGACGCATTGTGTGTTTTGGTTCGGCAAATATGGCGTTTCAAGGCAAGCGTCCACCGTATTTGTCGCTTATCTGGAAATGGCTTCGTCGCCCCAAATTTGATGCATTGGCAATGATTGAGCAGAATAAAGCGGTGATGGGGTTTAATTTGATATGGTTATGGGACAACCTTGACGAAATGACGCGCCTTCTCAATGAAATTGACGCTCTAGGGCTTCCCAAGCCGCTTGTGGGGCATACTTATCCTTTTGCTGCACTGCCCGAAGCCATTACCGCATTTCAATCCGGCAAGACCGTCGGCAAAGTGGTGGTGAGGGTTTCAGAGGACGACCACCCGTTGTAACGTGTTTCTCGCTCATTTCTCATTCGCCCAACGCACATCGCGCCGTGTCAGCACCAATCGTACTCCCCAGTGCCACCCCCATACCATTGCAGGCGAAGCCCACTACAAGTCGCTCATGGGTGCGCCGCACAATCGGCAATTTGCTTGCGTGGAAACCCATAATCCCTGACCAACGCTGTTCAATCGTAAAACTGCGCTCCGGGAGGATCATTTCCCGCAAAAGCCGCTCTAATTCTTGTTGAATTGCTGCATTAAGCGTTAATGCGGTGGTTTCTTCCGCATCGAAATCAAGATTGCGCCCGCCGCCCAAGAGAATACGCTCTCCGTGGGGCGACGACACATTGCGGAAGTAGTAAAAACCTTCATCAAAATGGAACACGCCGCGAAAGGGTAAATCTGCGATGGGCGAAGTCATTAATATTTGCCCTCGCGCAGGTTTTATGCCAAGTTCGGGGGCGAAGGTGCTGGTGAAAGCATTCGTGCATAGCACAGCTTGAGCGGCGCGAATGGTCAAGGATTCGTCGTTATGCTTCAGATGCAACTGCACGGCTGTTGGTTCGTGGTCAATCGCTTGCACGTCTGCGCCCCAAAGCAGCATCACACCTCGCTCCTGGGCTAGTACCGCCAAGGAACGCATCATCCGACCGGAATGAATTTGCCCCTCGAAATCACTCTTGACGATAGCTTTGACGCGGTTTGTGCCAAAACCATATTCGGCAATGAGGTCGTTGCGTTCATGGAAGGCAGCACTAGGAAAAATATCCCGCAAGGCGTTGTTAATACGCTCTATCTGCTCCAGTGCCGCAACATTACTCTCAAAAAGAAGTTCAAAACCGCCGTGTTGTTCGTACCCGCAAGCCGAGTCACCAAGCCGTTTTCTGAGAACGTCTAATCCTGCATAACGGGCGCGAACAAGCCGTACTGTGGCTTCTTCGCCATTTGTTTGCATATCAGAGAGAATTTCGGTAAGGCTGCCGAAACACGCAAATCCTGCATTGCGCGTACTGGCACCGCGAGGAATGAAGCCGCGTTCCAGCACTGCTACCGAAGATTGGGGACGCTGTTCTTTCAGTGATAACGCTGTCGAAAGCCCAATAATTCCCGCGCCGACGACAACGAAGTCGTATTGCGTCCAAGCGTCCTGTTCCCAATAACTGAGCATAACGATTTGGAATTGATGAAAAGGGGTAAAATATCAAAACACTTTTGATGAGGAATTTATTTCTGCACCACAAGCGTTCGCGCCATCACGACACCATGAGCCGAAAACCGCACAAAATATAGCCCATTCGCCAGATTATCCGTTGAAAATTCCACTGTATGCGCCCCCGCAGAGCGCTCTGCAAGTATCGGCATAGCAACGGTGCGTCCGATATTATCCGTGACGACGATCTGCACCATTGCTGCTTTTTCCAATGAAAATATTATTGCCGCAAGATTTTGTACGGGGTTCGGAGAAATGCTTTGTATGCCTGTGCTGAAGCCCTGTTGTAGGCTGACGCTGGTGGTGGTGAATCGTACTTGGACAGAACTGCTCTCATTACGCAAGCGGTCAAGCGCTGTGACGGCGTACTGGATGGAACCGGGTGTGACGCGAAAGGGCGGATTCGCGTCTGTCCACGTAGTGTTGGGCGTAATGGCAACAATCGCGGCGGGATTATCCAGCCTGATTTGTGCTGTATCGGCAAAACGATAGACCACATAGAACGCGGCAGAATCTCCATCACGTGCGCGTTCCGGGGCGCTCCACGTGAGCGTTAGAGCGCGTGTGGAAGAACTTTGTACGGCACGAAGAGTTGTTGGCGGGTTGGGCGCAATAGAATCTTTCCATGCCATTGTCGGCACAAGTGCTTGTGTGCGCATTGCACCATTTACCAGTGCCGTGCGAAGCCCTTGCAAGTCCCGCGTGAGCGAATTTGAGCTAAAGAAAACAATCCCATGACCATTCTGTTCACGGTTGACATCAACTTGGCGTGTTATGTCGTCTGCCGTCCACGCCACATCGGTTAAGCGATACGCTCCTAAGCCGGAATACATCTGCCTTCCCGCTTGGCGGGCTTGCGCATTCCACCACGGCATGAGTTTCGCATAATCCTGAGCGCCGCCTAATTTCCAGTAGAGTTGGGGGATAATATAATCAACCGTCCGCGCTTGAAGCCATGCAAGGGCATCGCAAAAAACGACGGAATACGCATCCAGACCGCTTGTGCCACTCGGAGTGCCGCTCCGCCAAATACCAAACGGGCTGATGCCAAATTTAACCAATGGCTTTGCAGCGCGAATACTGTCGGAAACCATTTTCACCATGATATTGACATTATCACGTCGCCAATCAGCAATATTCCCGATATTACGAGAATACTGCCGAAACGTCTCTGCATCTTGCGTTGTTGTGCCTTCGTAGGGGTAAAAATAATCGTCAAAATGCACACCATCAATATCGTATTTTCGCACAACATCCATAATGACCGATACGACATAATCACGCACTTCCGGCAATCCGGGATTGAGCAACCGAAAAGGGCTGCGGTACGTCAGATGCCACGCGGGGCGAGTACGCGAAATATGGCTTTCCGCCACACTCGACGACGACGAAACGACCGAACGGAAAGGATTGAACCATGCGTGGAATTCCATGCCGCGCTTATGTGTTTCCTCAAGCATGAATTGAAGCGGATCCCAGACAGGAGACGGCGCACGTCCTTGAGCGCCCGTGAGCCACTGCGACCAAGGTTCGAGAGCGCTGGGATACAGAGCATCGGCGGAGGGGCGAATCTGGACAAAGACCGCATTGATGCCCATTTGCTGGTGTGCGTCGAGTATCGTGATAAATTCTTTGCGCTGCGCTTCGGGAGAATCATCGGCGCGGCTGGGAAAATCAAGATTAAACACACTCGAAATCCATACACCGCGAAACTCACGCTTTGGCGAACTTTGTGCAAAAAGCGCTGGTATGCCCATGCTTAGGATAATTGCACAAAGGGCAAAAGAAAGAGGGCGAGTCGGGCAGAGGCGCATACATCTAGCTTGGAAAGGATAAAAAATAACGATTCAAATAGGGCAATCGTATGAGTTTTGGGAACGGCGCAAAACCTCAATGTTCCAAATAATGAGTCACAAACCAGTGTTCAACAGAGCAAAGATTGGCGCTGTTTTGAACCTTTTATGCGATTGCCCTAGCAAGTTGGTTACAAATTCTTCTTCCAAAAATCCAGCATTGCTTTGTACAAGTGAATACGCGCCGGAGCATCCGCAATGCCGTGTTTGCGCATCGGATAGATCATCAAATCGAAGTGTTTATCGGCACGAATCAGCCCATTGATGAAATTCCAGACGTTTTGCGGGTGGACATTATCATCGTAAGTTCCATGCACCAGAAACAAGCGTCCATGCAGATTTTTGGCGTGATTGTTTACATTGGTTTTGTCATACCCGGCAGCATTTTCTTGAGGCGTTTTCATAAAGGCTTCGGTGTATTTGGTATCGTAAAAACGCCAATCGGTGGGGGCTGCAACAGCGATACCCGCTTTGAAGGCTGTCGAATGGGTCATAGCTTGTAGCGTATATGCGCCGCCAAATGACCAGCCCCAAACGCCAATGCGCGTCGAATCCACGTAGCTTTGCTGCTTCAACCAATTCACTCCCGCCAGCAAATCGTTTAATTCGCTATCGCCCGCAAGCTGCTTCAAACAGGTATTTTCAAACTTTTTCGCAATAGCCGCAGCACTGCGATTGTCAATTTTCACCACCAAATACCCCGCGTCGGCGAGTAGTTGATAAAACAAATTATCGCCCTGCCAGCCATTGATAACGTTTGGTGCCGACGGACCGCCGTAAACATAGATGACGACCGGATAACGTTTTTTCGCATCAAAGTCGCGCGGCTTCAGGATTTGAGCGGGCATCTGGAAGTCCTTGTCAACGGGAATCGTGAAGAGCGAGGGATATTGCAGATTGTAGGCGGCTACGTCTTGCACGTTTGCCGGAGCGATTTCCTGCGCGCGTTTGCCGTCGGCGGAGTGCAAACGAAGCGCAGCAGGTGTGGAAATATTGGAATACGAATCGGTGTAATAGGTCGCAGCATCGTTAAATTCAACGGCGTGCGCACCCACTTCTTCGGTAAGGCGCTTCATTCCTGAGCCATCAAGTTTCACAACGTACAAATGGCGCTCCACGCTGGATTTTTCGGTTGCTTTGAAATAGACCAAACCTTTTGCTTCATCAACAGCTTGAATGGCATTCCCGCGTGCTTCGCCAACTGCCCAGTTGCCTTTGGTGACAGCATTTATCAGCTTCCCGTCCATGCTGTACAAATACAAGTGATTGAAGCCCGTGCGCTCGGAAGCAATCAAAAAGCGCTTCCCGTCTTTGAAAAAGTGTAAATCATCGTTCAAATTCACCCAACCTGAATCGCGCTCGGTATGAATAGCCGTGAGTTTGCCAGTGGTGCGGTCTGCAAGATGCAAGGTCACTTCGTACTGATTGCGCGGCATCGTCTGAACAGCAAGTTGCTTCCCGCTTGGCAGCCATTTGACCCGTGCCAAATACTCAAGCGTAGGATTTACACCAGCAACAACATCCAACCATGTTGTTTGGGTTGGTTTGTCCAATTCGATAATCCCTAATTTTACTTTGGGGTTTGCGCCGCCCGCTTTCGGATAGCGTTGCAGGATATTG